>JANYGY010000102.1 GCA_025362255.1 Planctomycetales bacterium | reverse complement strand
CAACAGCCATGCGCGCGCGTCGTCGGCCTGATCGATGCGGGTCAGGCGCAGGTCAGCCAGGTAACTGAGATTGGCGAGGATGGTTTCGTCCGGTTGATAAATGACCATCGGCCGGCTTTGCACGATTTGGGAGACCTGGCGGATGGTCGGAGTCAGATCCTGCCACCGATCGATCACCGGAAATGCGCCGATCCAGGCGACCAGCAGTGCGACATTCAAGGCCAGCATGGAACTGGCCAGAGAGCCGATCCAGGCCATGCGATGCTGCTGCGCGAGCACCTTGTAGCCAAGGATCCCGGCAGCGAGACCGCCCCCGATGACGGCGGCGATGATCGTCGGTTCAAGGGGGTGCGACGTGAGTCCGGCAAGCAGCAGGCAGCCCGGCCCGACGGCGAACGCCGCCAAGGCGACCGTGCCCGCGGTCAGCCACAGGCAGGCACGTTCGAACGCATCGGGAGCCGAGAGATGCCGCGCCGCCCACAAGGCGATGGCCAACGCAAACCCCGGCATCACCGGCGCGAGATAAATGCCCCGCGCGGTGGTCGAAGCCGACAGCAGCAGCAGCGCTGGCAACGTGGCGCAGACGATCCACCGCCAGGCGGCGAGGTCGCCCGACGGCGTGCGCAAGGCGCTCCAGCCCCGGCGCACCGCGGCGCCGGTCAGAAACAGCCACGGCAGCAGATATAGCGGCAATTCGAGGAGGTATTTGCCCGGCAGATTCCGGTGGCCGTCACGGTAACCGCCTTCACTGGCGACCGGCAGGAAGCGCCCGATCAGATTATCGTAGAAAAAGATCCGCACATAACGCCGGCCATCGGCCTGTTCCATGACGGCGGCGATCCACGGACCAAGCACCGCGACCTGCACCAGCAGACCAACATACAGTTCCCAGCGCAGCAATTCGCGCCACCGGCGCTCCCACAGGAGGAACCCGCCGAGCGCCGCCAATGGGACAATCCAGCCGACGATGTTTTTCGCCAGGAAACCAAGCACCAGACCGACGTGCATGACCGTGTACCAGGTCAGCTTGTCGCGCGAGGTCAGGGCGGTGACGCCGCGGAAAGCGCCAACCAGCGCGAGGCACGACCCCGCCACCAACGGGGCATCGCTGGCCAGCCAGATCGCCACCTGATACGACAAGCTGAAGGTCCCAGTGGCTAGGCCCGCGACCAGCGCCGCCCCGGCGCCCGCCATCGTATGCGCCAGCCACGCGATCGACAAGACCGCGATCAGGGCCCACAGCAGATTCGGCAAGCGCGCGGCCGCCGGCGTCTTGCCGAAGCCCGCCATCGCCGCGCCGCTGGCCCAATAGGTCAACGGTGGCTTTTCGCAAAAGGCCATCCCCGCCAGCTCGGGCACGGATTTCTGCGTTTGATTGACCATGTTCCAGGCGATCTCGGCCTCGCGTGGTTCGTCCGGAGTCCAATACCACCGCCCGAACAGGCCGACACTCCACAGCGGCAAGAGCATCAGGATGAGGGTCAACGGCCACCAGCGGACGACTCGTGAAGCAGCGTGGTCGGACAGCATAGGTGAGGTTAACGGGTCTGCAAAAATGCCGCAATCGCCGCGTCCGGCGTCGGCGCCGCAACGATCGCAGCGCAACGATCGGGCGTGCGGGCGAGGGCGGCGATGGCAGCGAGCAGATGCAGGTGCTCGGTCGGTTGGCTTTCGCGCGCCGCGATCAGCACAATGAGCGATACCGGCTGAAGATCGCGGGCATTCCACGAGATGCCGCCAGGGGCGAGACCGATCGTGATGGAGCAGCGATCGAGGTGCCCCAGGCGCGCATGGGGCACGGCGATGCCCCCGCCAATGGCGGTGGTGGTCACCGCTTCGCGATCGAACAAGGCGGTGATGAAAGCGGCGCGTTGCGCCGCGACCCACTCTTCGCCCGCCTGTTCGGCGAGTTGGATGAGCGCGTTGCGCTGACTGATGGCGGGAGCAAAGAACGTCACCCGCGCGGGATCGAGATAGGCGGCCAAGGCGATGGCCGCTGCCGGCATCACTGGCCCTCGAACTCGGTCAGCAGATCGGTCAGCGCTTGCGAGGTCGGAACCTGATGGAGGAATTCGCAGAAATGCTCTTTGCGGATCTGGCTGGCGAATGATTTCATTAAGGCCAGATGATCTTCTTTGCGATCGGGCGGGGTCAGCAGCAGAAACACACTGTGCACCGGTTCGCCATCGAGGCTGTCGAAATCCAGACCGAGCGGGCATTGGCCATAGGAGCAGATGATCTCGGACACCAAGGCCGTGCGGCAGTGGGGAATCGCGATGCCATGGCCGATCCCGGTCGAGCCGACAGCTTCGCGGCCCATCGCCTCTTCGACGATCGTCGCCACCTGGCTCGGTGAGAGTTTCTTGGCCGTCACCATCGCTTCGGCGAGGGTGTGGATGATGGTGCGCTTGTCAGCGTCAGCCGGCAGAAGGGTGAACACGTTGGGAACGATCACCTGTGACATGCGGGCAGCGGACATGCGACTCCATTTCGCCCAGCCAGCGTGGCCGGGAATTTCACCGATAAGCTAGGAATCGGCACGGCCCCAGTCAATTGGATCGCCCAGTTCATAGGTTAGCAGGTCGCGAAATCCGGACTGGCTGATAGTCCTTACATCCATGCCCGTTGCGATCTCCGCTGCCGATAATCCCCTGATCAAGCAGTTGGCCCGGCTGGGCGAGGCTTCGGAACGCCGCAACCAGGGACTGTTTTTGGCCGAAGGCCTGCGCCTGATCGACGCTTTCATCCAGACGGGGTGGCAGCCGGTACATCTGCTGGTGCGCGATGACGAGACCCTGCCTCCGGGCTGGCCGACAGCGATCACGGTCAGTGCGCGAGTCGCTCAACGGCTGTCGCGCGCGACCTCGGCCTCGGGATATCTCGCGGCCTTCGCCCTGCCCAAGGTCCCCGCCCTGAACCCGGCGGCCGGAGGCCTGGTGCTGGTCGGGGTCGCCGATCCGGGGAATGTCGGAACGCTGATCCGCTCGGCCGCGGCATTCGGGCGACGGCAGATCATTGTCGATGGCGGCGCAGATCCGTTCGGCCCGAAAGCGGTGCAGGCGTCTGCCGGAGCGTTGGCGCTGGTCCACCTGTATAATGGCGATGCGTCGCTCTTGCCGAGCGACGCGCGCGCCTGCGCCCTGGTGGTCAGTGGCGGCCAACCGCCCGCGACTTTCAGTGCCGGTCCGCGCTGGCTGGTGATCGGCGGCGAAGCCAACGGCATCCCGCCGGCGTGGCTCGATCGCTGTGCTGAACGATTGACCCTGCCGATGCCCGGCGGCACCGAAAGCTTGAACGCTGCCGTTGCCGGATCGATCGCGGCATATGTGCTCGGCTCCTAAGAAGCCGGCGCATTGACCACCGGCGCTATCGGTTGTCGTCACCGGCCCCGCACGAAGATCGTCAGCGGAGCAATGCCGTGACTAGCAGCGACCTCGACTCTGTTCATGCCGCCACGGGTTCTGTCGCTCCTGGTGCGAGCGAGCTTTCGCCCAGCGTCACGGCGCGGCTGCAACGGCTGGACTACCTCGGAGACTTCACCGACGCCAACGCCCAAGCGCGCGGCTGTCGCCTGATCAGCACGGAACACGGGGCGCAAAATGCGCCCGATCACATCAGCCTGTACCTGGTCGTGGATCCGCAGGGAGTGGTCAAGGACGCGCGGTTCCGCTCGACCGCCACCGGCGATCTGCTGGCCGCGTATGACGCCATGTGCGAATTGGCGATCGGCAAAACCATCGCCGAGACCGCGACCATCAGCCCGCGCAGCGTCGACACCGTGCTGCGCAAGGGCAGTTCAGCCCCCGCGATCCCGCTGACCCTGGATGCCGACACCCCGTTTTACGTTTTGCGCAAAGCCGCCGAGCGCTGGCAGCAGCCCGCGCCGGTCGCGGCCAGCAATGCCAAGCCATTCATCGACTGCGGATTGTTCGAGAAAGTGAAACGCATCGAAGGCGTCCTCGATCAGCATGTGCGTCCGGCGCTGGCCAGCGATGGCGGCGGTCTCGATCTGGTCGACCTCAAGGGCAACGACCTGTTCGTGCAGTATCATGGCGCCTGCGGCTCGTGCTCGTCCTCGGTCGGCGGCACCTTGCAGTTCATCACCGACTCGCTGAACAACCATCTGATCGCGACCTTGGCGGTACATGTCTCGGGGATGGATGAAGAAGCCTCGCCTTTTCCCATCTAAGCTCGAGCCAATTGCCCGGAATCGGTCGCTATGACAGCTTCTTCTGCCGCGACGTTCCAGCTTGCCGTCAGCGCTTATCTGGTCGGGCTGATCTGGTTGGTCCAGCTCATCCATTATCCTGCGTTCCGCTCGATCGCTGCGGATGCCTGGGCTTCATTCCATCAGGCCCACAGCGCCGCGCTCGGCCTGCTTGCCGGGGGCCCGATGATCATCAGCCTGCTGGTGGGCTGCTGGTTGGCGTACACCACCGGAGATGCGCGGCAGTATGCGGTGCTCGGTTGTGAAATCGTCGCCTGGATCGTGACGTTCGGTCTGTCCGTCCCCCAGCACCAGCGGCTGGCCAAAGCCAAGGACGACGTCGCGATCGCCCGCCTGATCCGCGGCAACTGGCTCCGCACCGGCGCCTGGACGCTCAAGCTCGGCCTGCTGCTGTGGCCCGTGGCGGCGGTCTAGAAAAGTCCCAGGCGAGAGAGACTCCACCCGAGAAGACCCCGGCATTGAGCTGGAGATCTGGCGGAAATTCGCCACCATCATCGGCATGGCTCGCATCACCACCTTCCGCCGCGCTTTTGCTTATGACGCCTGGGCCAATCGACGGCTTCTGGACGTATTCGCGGAACTGCCGATTCCACATGAAGTGCTGTCGACCTGGTCGCACCTGCTGCTCGCTGAACGTTTGTGGCTGGACCGCATCCTGGGCGACGAGCGCAATCCGCTGGTCCTGTGGTCGGTGTTGACGATCAACGAATCGTCCATGCTGGTCAGTGAACTTGAACGGCGCTGGGCGCACCTGCTGGAAGACCTGCCGGACAAGGAACTCGATCGCGACATCAGCTTCACCGACACCAAGGGACACCCGCAGACTGATCGC
>JANYGY010000088.1 GCA_025362255.1 Planctomycetales bacterium | reverse complement strand
ACGTATTCAGACCTGCACCCATTGGCCATCAGCAAGCCGGCGGCGGCAGGCGGCGGTCGCCGGATCCAGGGTGTGCAAACACAGCCAACCGTGGCTGACGAGATCGCGCAAGTGAGGGTGTCCGGCGACGACCTGGTCGATGCGTTCAGGGGCAGCCGCGACGAACACTTGCAGTCGAGCTGGCCGATGGCGCAGGCGTTGGCCGTCGTGAACTGATTGCCAAGCCAAGCCCTGACGCAGATCGCCGTCGGCGCCGGTGGTCACGCCGATGCCGCCGACGATCGAGTGGATCGCCTTATTGCCGCTGCCGAAACGCAGCGGATCGACCGAGCTGGACCAGTACTGGAGATTGATCCAGCTCGCGACCACCACCGGCGCGGTCAGGATCAGGCCCAGGACAGAACCATTCGGATCGAGGTCCGCGCGGTAGCTGTGCAGAAAACTGCGACCCTCCAAATCGAGATGGGCGGTCATGCTGCGTGGGGCGGCGATGAACGCCGCGTTGTCGACCAAGCCCCATTCGGGTTGCAGCTCGGCCCAATCGCAGCTGCGGGCGGTGAACTGCTGACGAGTTGCCGCTCCTGGTGGAAGCGTTGAAAGCGCTGACAAGCCTGGGCAGCGTTTGGTCCGCTGACCGTTTCCGGCGTTGACCAGCGCCTGGCGCAACCGCGCCAGATCTTGGAGGTGGCTGCCCGGAATCGCGGCAGAGTCCACGATGCGGACCTCATCGGTAGTCGTGTCGTGAACCGCGGCTAACGCGAGGCTGTCGGCCGGCGGTGCGTGTTCGCCCAGTTTTGCCCGCAACCCACGGTCATTGTACAGCCGCACGGCGAGACGCGCATTGACGCTGCCGCTGTGGCCACCGCACGCGCCGCAGGCCAACGCGGCGCCCTGCGGATTGTTGGCGGTGGTGCTGTCATGGCCGCAGAGCAGCACCAAACGTGCGTACGGCGGTGCCAGGCCGAGGTTGGCGAGCATGCCGCGCAGCAAGGCCAGCCGCTGATCGTCGGGAATGCGATCGAGCGCCATGTCCGCGTCCTCATCGCGGCGCGTGATGCCGCGCTGACGATCGCCCAGACTACCCCGTAAAAGCGACCAGGCCGAGGCCACGCCGGCGCTTTCCATGTAGGCGAAGCCGCCGATCGCCGAGCGACGAAAAGAGTTGAACAGACGCCCGACGCCGAGTTTTCTGCGCTGCACCAAGCTGACCTGAGGGCCGGGGGCGAGCAGCACCGGGCACTGCGCCCGCTCGGTGGCCCCGGGAATCGCGGCATCACCGCTGATCGCCACCGGCATCGCGAAGAATCCGGCAAAGCCGTAGGACTCGATCGTCGGGTCGCTGGCTTCGAGCTGCCGCCGAAATCCCTCAGACCGCACGTCGATGCAAAAGACGGCCTGCACCGCTGGCCGGACTGCAGAAATGGCAGCCGAAGCAGGCTGCAAGCTGCGCACCAGACCGTTGCGATAGCTGCGCTCCCAGGCACCGACGACCACCAAGCGGGCGGCGCGATCGGCGGCCAACTCCGGCGACACTCCGGATGTCGGCAGCCGCGGCCGAGTGTTCGGCGTGGCATGCAGGTCATGCAGCGCGAGATCCATCGCCAGGCGGATGGTCAACAGTTCTGGCAGATCGCCGACCTGATCCTGACCTTGCGGCCACGCTTGCTGGCGCAGCCAACCGGCCCATCCCTGCAGTTCGCCGAGCAGTCGGCCGAGGTAATCCTCGGTCTCAAGGTCGCTCAACGCGAGCCGGGCGAGCAAAAACTGACGCGCTGCGGACGCCTCTGCCGGCAGCGCTGCGACCCACGCCGGCAGCCCGCGCACGCCGCGCACCGCCATGCTGTGATCGTGACGCATCCACGCCCGCCACGAGGCCCACCAGCCGCCGGCATCGGCAAATGCCCAACGGCCAACCCCGAGATCCGTGCGCGCTGCGGCAAAGCGGCCGAAGTCGTCGCGCACTGCCGCCACCCAATCGTATCCGCCGGCCGACAACACTCCGGCGATGCTGAGGCACCGCGGTGACTCCGGCGCCGCATGGGTCTCGTCGGCAAGCCATTGGCAGATGTGGGCCACCGGCGGCAGGGCGAGCGCGTCACTGGAATCGACGTGGCTGGCGCGCACGTCGTCACTGGTGAATTCGCCGGCCCGCCAGCCACTGCGCAGGGCGTCCCAGGTCGGCAGGACCGCGGCATGCAGACGCCGCTGGATCGCATCTTCGGTCTCGACCAACCCGCTGCCGGCGTAGCCGAGATACGGATTCACCGCCACCAGATCGTTCAGCCCCCACAGCGGCGGCAGACGCAGACAGGCGGCGGTGACCGCTGATTCGATCGCCGTCGGTTCAACACGAGCTGCAGCAGCAGATGAAATGACCATGAGGCCTCCAAAAAAAGCGTGAGGAATTCAGAGCGAACGGGGACGGCACGAGCGCACGACGCGCTCGGCAAGGTGCGGCAGGTAGAAGCCGTTGCCGGCATGCACCCGCCACGCTGCGATCCGTGGATGCGCTGAGAGCCGCGGCAGCAGCACCCAGAACCCAGCGAGGAGCGCGAGGAGCACCGGCAGCGCCACCGCGAGTACGGCGCCCACCAGGCCGCGATCGCTCAGTGCCGGAGCGGCCGTGACGTGGCCCGATATCAGGGTCTCGATGCCCCAGGTCAGCGAGGCATAGATCGCGCCGGCGGGCACCAGCACCAGCAGGCGAAGCGGCAGGGCCGCGCCGCCCGCGGTCGGCGTGGCGACCATCTGCCCAAGCGCGAGCGCCTGGATTGCCAGCAGCGTCAGGCCACCGTGGAGATGCTGCGGACTGACTCCGAGCAGATGATAGGTGAGCGCGAGCAGGTAATAGGTGAGCGCGAGCACGGCGCCGGCGACGGCGACTCCGAGAGCGAACAGGCCGAGCGATGGACCGATGGCGAGCGCGACCGGGCGCGCTTCAACCGCCCGGCTCAGGGTACCTGATCGCAGGAAGGCATCGGCCTTGTAGCAGCCATGGCCCACCAGATGGAGGAACGCCGCGCCGTAGGCACCGATGCCGCATTGGACGATCATGAATCCCATCTGGCCAACCGTCGACCACGCGAGGCTGCGCTTGAGATCGGTCTGCGCCCACATCGCCAGCGGGCCGATCAGCGCGCTCACCAGACCGACCAGCATCAACACCGTCAGAGCGACGGGCGCCTGCGCGAAAAGCGGGCTGAGGCAGATCACCAGAAAGCCGCCCGCGTTGACCACGCCCGCATGGAGCAGCGCGGACAACGGCGTGGGGGCCTCGATCGTCCCGATCAGCCACTGCTGGAATGGCGCCAGCGCCGTCTTGCACGCGACTGCCAGCACTACCGCCAAGCCGGCGATCAGCAGCAGTCCCTGATGGTCGTTGGGGACCACCGACAAGATCCGGGAAAGTTCTGAAAAATCCGTGGTTCCAGGACCGATCAGCAACGCCGCGATCGCTCCCGCCATCGCCGCATCGCCCAGTCGACTGACCAGAAATTTGGTGTCGGCGGCAAGGATCGCAGCCGGGCGGTCGCGCTCGTGGCGCAGCATCCGCTGCAGTCCGAAACTCGCCGCGATCCAGCCGAGCGCGAACTGGACCAGGCCCGGACTCAGCGCCTGGCTCAAGGCCGCCGCGACCACCAGGGCCAAGGTCGCCTGGAAGCCACCACCGCGCACATCATCGCGCAGGTAGCGTCCGGCGTAGCGATGCACCACCAGCCCGATCGCGGCGATGAACGCCGCCATGCCGAGGCCGAGATGGGCGAAGCGCAGCCCGAGACTGAGCGCCTGATCGTGCCCATTCACGGCAAGCGTGATCGCCGACAGCGTGTGCTCAGGAATGGCGAGTCCCGCGAGGGCGAAGATCACGATGCCGGCCAGCGTGATCTGGATCAGGATATTCGCGACACGTGATGCACTGCTGCCTCGGCGAGCTGCGGCCAAGCCGATGGCCGCCAAGGGCAGAAGGAGCACGGTGGCGGTCAGTGCAGAATGAATCGGGTGCATGCGAATCCTTGGGCGTTGATGCGAATGGGGCTGTAATTCAGTGACGGCTACATGTAGCCGTCACGGCGCAATTCTTCTAAGCCTGCGCGACCTTCATGGTCCTGCAGCCGGCCCGAGCGCTCAGCGATGTCCTTCAGCGTGCCCGAGCGCAGCTCGGTGATGATCTCGTCGATGTTGGTGGCCTTCGAAGCGATCGGTTCCTGGCACGGCCAGCAACCCAGGCTGCGATATCGGCTGCCTTCACCGCGATCGAAATAAAGGCTGATCAGCGGAATGTCCTCGCGCTTGATGTACTCCCATATGTCGAGCTCATTCCAGTCGAGCAGCGGATGGATACGCACATGGGTGCCGGCGGCGTAATCGGTCTTGAACTGATTCCAGAATTCCGGCGGTTGGTCGCCGACATCCCACTGATGATGCTTGTCGCGCGGACTGAAGTAACGCTCCTTGGACCGGCTTCCTTCTTCATCCGCGCGGGCCCCCACGATCACCCCAGACCATGGCAGCAGGTCGGCGCTCGGCCGCCATTCGCCGCTCGCCAGATCGAGCTGCCAGCGCGGGCCGGTGCCATCGAGAGTCTGGCGCAACCCGGCGGTGCGCAGCAGGGTGCAGCACTGCTTGCGGCCCAGTCGCTGCTCGCTGCCGGCCGGGTGATCCTCGTGGCTGTGGACATAGGTGGTGCGCGCCGCGAGTGCGGCGTCGTTGCGCCCGACGAACAGCTTGAGGTTCAGATCACGCGCGACGCGATCGCGATATGTCAGCGCCTCGGGAATCTCGAAGCCGGTATCGATGTGCACCAGCGGGATCGGGCAGTGACCGAAGAACGCCTTGCGCGCCAGCCACAACAGCACGGTCGAGTCCTTGCCCATCGACCACAACATGCACAGCCGCTCGAACGAGTGGTACGCTTCGCGCAAAATGTAGATGCTCTGGCTTTCGAGCTGGTCGAGCTTGGAGGGCAGGCTGTAATTCATACGTTGACTAATACACGAAATTTATGTCGTGCAATATAAATCGTAAATTAATTGTCGTTTATATGCTAAGGTTCCATCATGCCCCGAGCTGCCCCTCCCCCTGCGCCGCTTGCGCATCAGGCAACCTGGACTTTTTTGTCCAACCACGCGCATGTGCTGATCTGCCTGTCGCGCACCGCCGATATGCGGATGCGCGATATCGCCCAAGAGGTTGGCATCACTGAGCGCGCGGTGCAGCGGATCGTCGCAGAACTCATCGACGGCGGTTTTCTGAGCGTCAGCAAGGATGGCCGGCGAAACCATTACACGGTCAACGACAAGCTGGCGCTTCGCCACCCGGTCGAGGCCCATCGCACGATCCGCGACTTGTTGGCGCTTCTGCGTTGAGCCTCGCTTCACCCGGACGTTGCCGGCGAGAAGCAGCCTATTTGATCGTGATCTGATCCTTGTTCGCCGACCACCACGAGGTCCACGCCGCGCGCAAAGCTTTGGCGTGCTGCTGGTGCCATGTGACCCATTGGCGCAATTCGGCATCCAGCGCGAGATCCTTCGCCGCGCGCACGCCGATTGGCGGCAATCCATTGCTGCCGGTTGCACTGCCGGCGGGCGGGATCTCATTATGGCTGGTCATTTCCTGCAAGGTGGTGTTGGCGCGCAGGGCGACCAACGGCGTATCGTCATCCAGGCAGAAAATGAGATGATCGACACTGGCGCGGGTTCCGGTGGCCATCAGCACTTCGATCAGGCCGAGACGCACGCCCCAATCGTCCGAGCGGCGCAGGTTGTCGATCAAGGTCGTCTCGATCGCCGAGCCGCGGCGGATCAGCGCCGCGATCGCATCGTCGTACGACTTGCTGTTTTCGGCAGTCGTCTGGTCTTTTCCCGCAGCCAGCGCGGCGACGTCGCGGGCGATCTCGGCCCGCTCATCTTCGACCGGAGTTTTATCGATCGCGTGCTGATCGGTGACCTTGGTCGTCGGGCGGTCGCTCTCGCAACTGCTGAGACTCATCAGGCACCCGAGGACAGCCGCCGACGCACAGAAAAAAAACAGCTGACGCATGGGCACTCCGAAGTTGCGAACCGTCACCAGCGTCGCTCCAAGAGCGCCTGGGGGTAGAAGCGAACCAGGATCTCGGCAGCGGTGTGGCCCTCGGTGGCGAGCTCCCAGGCGCTGACTTGTGACAGACCGACACCGTGGCCGAATCCGCGTCCGGCGAGCACCAGGATGCCACCTTTGGCGCTGGCCACGCTGCACGAGTCCCACCAGGTCGAGCGCACTTCGCCAGGATCGATCGCCAGACGGAAATCCTTGGCCGCGATCTGGGTGCGACGGGTGCGGCCCTCAAGCTTGTGGGTGATCGCGACCATCGCGACGCGGTTAGAATCCGGGAAGCGACTTTCAACTGCGATACCAGTCACCGTGCCGATGGCGAGCTTGTCCTCAGGATGCGTGCGGGCCCATTCCTGCAGATCGCGGGTGATCGTCGGCAAGGGGATGTTGGCCTTCCACCGCCAATGGCTTTTACGCATCCCCAGAGCACTGGCCCCAGCTTCGGCGGCATCATCCGCCACCGACGGCATCTGGCCGGTCATCGGCGTGGTACGATCAGCACCGCTGAGAGTCGGCCAGACGTTGACTGCTGATTCCGTGGCCCCGCCCGAACAGGCATGGAACAGCGCTGGCACCGGCAGATCGCGGTACGTCAGCAGCTGGCCGCGCGTGCTGCGCAAGGCCTCGGTGACATTCGGCGAGCGTTTGGCGGAGACCCCGGCGTACGCCATATCGACGGAATAATGCCAATGGAGCTGCCACGGCCGATCAAATCGCTCCAGATATTTCGCGGTCGCATAACTGCGCGCCGCCACCGCCTGCGCGGCAAGCGCAGCGACCGGCCACTTGGGATTCATCTCGGTCGGCAGGACTCCCGCGAGGTAGGATTCGAGCGGCAATTCTTCAAGCAATTGCGCCTGGGCCCCGGCCAGGCGCACCACCGGCGTGCCGCCAAAGGCGAGAGTCTGGTTCCGCCCATACGGCGGATCCAACTCGGCGCTGAAACGCCGCTCGGCGACCGCCATCACCAGCGGACTTTCCTGCGGCACGGTCACCCCATCCAGCACCAGGGTACCACCCACCGCCTGCACCCGATGCGCGCCCGCCGCAATCCGGCGCCCATCAGCCAGCGTGGCCGGCAGGTCGAGCGAAAACGCAATCACCGCCGCCTGGGCCAAAAACACCCGCACCACCGGTTCGCTGCGCAGCTCGGGCAGGACCCGCCGCTTGGGTGCCGCTGGAACACTTTGGCCCGAAGAACTCTCACCTGAACCAGATCCGGGAGCAGCCCCCGGACCATTCGCCGAAGTGGAAGATCCACTGCGGGGATTCCGCGTCTGATCACCCGGATCACTGAAGCGCGTGTTGCACCCGGAAAGGGCCCACAGGCCGAGAGCGGTGACCAGGATGAGGCAGATTCGCACGATCATTATTTCAGGTCGAGCGTAGCCGCGAACCCTGCCCGCCAACCATCAACCGCCATCTCAACTCCCGCTGGCAGCCGCTGGCTGAAATCCGCGAAACGAACCTCGGGCCCCATGTGGGTGAACACCGTGCGCTGCGGCTGCACGCGGGCGATGATCGCCAACGCTTCGGCCCAGCACAGATGCGTCGGATGCTCTTCATCCCGCAACATGTCGAGCACCAGCAGACCAACGCCACGCAGGTGACGATCCGCCGCCGCTGGCAGCTCCTTGAGATCGGTGAGATACGCCAGGTCGCCAATCCGGAATCCCGTGGTGCGGCCGGCGGAGCCGTGACTCATCGCGAATGGGATCACCGGCAGACCGGCGATCGTCGTTTCGATGTCATCCACCAATGACCGGGTCACCAACGCTGGCGAGGCCAAACTGTAGAATTCTTCGCCGAGCCCAAAGCAGTAGGGAAACATTGCGCGCAGCCGCTCAAGATGCTCGTGATTGCCACACAGGGGAATGCTGGGCGCCGGCTCATGAGCGTCACCGGACAATGCCCGCTGAGCCCGACGCATCAGCCGGTTCACATGGCGCAGGTCGTTGATCCCGTGACTGTGATCGGCGTGATCGTGGGTCATCAGCACCGCATCACAGCGGGTGATCGCATCCGCGGGATAACTCACCCCATCCCACTGGCGATAGGGATCCCGCAACTGATGCAGCAGATCGGGCCCGGTATCGATCAACACCACGCGGCCATCGGTCGAGCGCAACGCCGCCCCCGAACGCCGACGCGCATCGCGCGGGTCCGTCGACCACCACGCCAGATCCCCCCACGCCGGATTCCCATGGCTGGTGCCACAGCCGGTGATGATAATTTCCCACGACATAGGCCGAAAGCCTAACCACCAGCGCACTTTCCGCAAAACACCAGAAAAGACTGAACAGGAGATCGCGGAGGCGCAGAGATCGGCAAGAGAAGGCAGGGGCGAATGGTTTCCCGCACCTTCGGCACCGAACCGTCTGTGAAGGTCCCCTCTCTGCGATCTCTGCGCCTCCGCGACCTCCTTTTCCTTTTTTTGTTCTTTGCGATCGCCTGTTTCTTTGGCGGTCTTTGCACGCCGACATTCCCTGTGAGGTTTGCGGCTTAGCCTCGTCCATCAGAGACCACCATGCGCTACCTTTCCTTATCGCTCGCCCTGTTTGTCAGCCTAAGCGTGATGACCTCGCCGGTGTCTGCGCTTGATCAAGAGGCGCGGGCCAAGGCGCGTGAGGAATTGCGCACCGTCGGCGGCGAATTGCAGCGATTGTCACATGTCTTCAATCTGGTTCACGAAGTCGTCGCGCCGAGCGTGGTCGCGATCCACACCCGTTCGCAAGAGGCGGTGCCCTATCGCACGCCGTTTGGCGGCGTCTTTTTCGGCGGCTCGCGTGAGGTCGAAGTCGGGGAAGGTTCGGGCTTCGTGTTCCACGCCGATGACAAGGCGAGTTATATCATGACCAACTCGCATGTGGTGCTGCGGATGAACGAGCAGCAGCAATTTGAGCGCGACCGCAATGGCCGCTACATCGGTTATGAACGCATCACCATCGAGCTGAATGACGGCCGCGAGATCGACGCTGAATACGTCGGGTGGAGCGTCGAGACCGATCTCGCCGTGCTCAAGATCCCGATGGCGAAGCTGCCGACCACCGAGTGGGCCGATTCGGACAAGGTGCGCGTCGGCGACTGGGTCGTCGCGCTGGGCTACCCCCTGGGCGTCGGCTACAGCGCGACCTCGGGCATCGTCAGTGCGACCGATCGCAGCACCGGCATCTATCGTCCTGTCGGCGGCTTCGAGTCCTTCATCCAGACCGATGCGGCGATCAATCCCGGCAACAGCGGCGGCCCTTTGGTCGATCTGACCGGTCACATCGTCGGCGTGAATTCCAACATCCTGTCGCGCACCGGCTCGAACATCGGCCTCGGCTTCGCGATTCCCGCTAACCTGGTGAAGCGCGTCGGAGAAGACCTGCTCGCCCACGGTGAAGTGCATTGGCCCGGCATCGGCGTCGACGCCGAAGAGATTTCTGCCGACCAGACGCAGGTCCTCGGGCTGCCGACCGTCACCGCGGTGCGCTTGGCCCACGTCTATCCCGACACGCCAGCAGCTGCCGGTGGCCTGGAGAACGGCGACATCGTGCTGTCGGTCGGCGGGGTCAAGATCGGCGGCCAGATGCAATTCCGCTCACGGCTGGCGGCTTGCCGCATCGGCCAGGAAGTCGCGCTGACGGTGTGGCGCGGCGGCAAGGTGCTGGATCGCTCGGTGGTGCCGGTGGCACTTGAAGAAATCAAGAAAAAGCGCGCCGCCATCAAGGCCGAAGACGAAGTCGAACTGAAGTCCTTTGGCCTGCGCCTGGGCAGCGACGGGCAACCCGGCCTGGTCATCACCGAAATCGATCCCAAAGGCTTGGCGGGCCAGGTCGGACTCGAGGCCGGCGACCGCCTGCTCGCGGAACGCACCGTCGGCGCACTCAAGACCGCCGACGATGCCAAACCCCTGGCTCGCCGTCAGGAAGTCACCGTGCAGGTGATGAAAGACGGCCGGGTCTTCTGGCTGCGCATGCGCCGCTGAGACCGCCGGCTCTAGGTCCCCGGATCCAGTCCCCAGCGGGTCAGGCGATCGTGCAGCGATCGCCTGCTGATTCCCAGCATGTCGGCTGCGGCCTGTTTGTTGCCGCTGCCACAGCGGGTGAGCACGGCTTGGATATGGGCGCGTTCGACGGCTTCGAGGGTGAGCGTCGTGGTCGCTTCGATCGCGAGTCCTGATTCAGGCGTGGAGGAAGATGCGGCCGCGGTCTGCCGCGCCAATTCGGGCAGGCACCGGCGCACGGCGTCGGCATCGATCGGGGCATCCCCGCCGAGCACCACCAGACGTTCGACGATGTTCACCAGCTCACGTACATTGCCCGGCCAGCGGTAGGTCAGCAGCAGGCGCTCGCCAGAGTCCGTGAGCTTCGGCTTCACTCCGACATCGCGCCCGAAAATCGCCAGATAATGGCGGATGATGGCGGGAATATCCGGCAACCGATCACGCAGCGGCGGCAGCGCCACCGGGATCACGTTCAGGCGGTAATACAGATCTTCGCGAAAGCGGCCGCGCTGGGCTTCGGCCAACAGATCGCGATTGGTGGTGGCGATGATGCGGACATCGACCGCGATCGGCTTGTTGCCGCCGACGCGTTCGATCTCGCGCTCTTCCAGCACGCGCAGCAGTTTGGCCTGAAGCTCGGGTGAGATTTCGCTGATCTCGTCCAGCAGGATGGTGCCACCCGCGGCCGCTTCGAAGCGGCCGATGCGCAACTCATCGGCCCCGGTGAAGGCGCCCTTTTCATGCCCGAACAATTCGCTGGTCAGCAGGGTCTCGGTCAACGCCGCGCAATTGACCTTGATGAAGGGCCCGGTGGCGCGCGGGCTTTGATCGTGAAGAGCCCGCGCGACCAGCTCCTTGCCGGTGCCGGATTCCCCGTGCACGAGCACCGTCGACGAGGCCTTGGCCGCCCGGGCGATGGTCGCCAGGGCCGCCTGCATCGCCGAGCTGTCGCCCAGCATCCGCCGCTCGCGATGACGATCGCGCACTTCTTCGCGCAGCGTACGCACTTCGCGCACCAGCCCGGCGCGCTCGTTGAGGCGCATGAGCAACGCCTCGACTTGTTCGACCCCGAACGGTTTCATCAGGTAATCGTACGCTCCCTGACGCATGCTTTCGACCGCTGATTCGACCGACGCGAACGCGGTCATCATCACCACCGGCATCTCCGGCCATTTCTCCTTTGCTTTGAGCAGCAGCTTAAGTCCGCCCATGCCAGGCATGCGGATGTCGGTGATCAACAGATCAGCGGGCTCAGCCTCCATCGCTTTCAGCGCTTGAACCCCATCTTTGACCGTGCGCACGGCGATGCCGAAGCGCGGCAGCATTTCGCCCATCAGTTCACGATTGAGGATTTCATCATCAGCGACGACGGCAGTGACCAGGGGCATGGCCCAAACTACAGCGGACTTGGGTTGGACTCCAGGCTTGAAGTGCGACGCTTACGCCATGTCGAGTGTGGTTCCCTTTCCCCCGACCCGCTGGAGCCTGATCGACCGCATTCGCGATGGCGCTGGCGACGGTGGTGGCGACGGCCAGATCCAGGGACTCGGCGAATTGGTCGGGCGGTATGCCGACTGCTTGGCGCGATACCTGCGCATCCGGTTTGCTCATGAAGACCGCACCGACCTTGATGACGTGATCCAGGAGGTGCTGGTCAGCCTGCTTGAACAGCCAGAGCTGCTGAGCCAAGCCCGCCCACGCGAAGGCGGTCGGTTCCGCTATTACATCGCAACGGTCGCGCTCAACCAAGCGCGCAATGCCTTGCGCCGGCGCTGGCGCGAACGCGGCCGCGAGGTTACCTCGCTCACCGACCAGGGCATCGAAACAGCGTCTGAGACGGCGGAAAGCACCCAGGTCGATCACGCGTGGACGGCTGCGGTCCTGGCGGCGGCCTGGACCGACGTGCGCGGCTGGGCGGCCCAGGGCGACATCGAATCGGACATTCCAAGGCTTCTCGAAGGCCATTTGGTGCAGGGCGTCACCCTGCGTGAGCTTGCCGAACAGCACCACCTGTCCTTGGCCACCTGCCAACGGCGAATCGCCAAAGGTCGCACGTGGCTGCAACGAGCGATCACCGACCACGGTTTAGAATCGTAAACATTCCCTGAGCAAGACGGTGGGGTGTAAAAACGAGCGCACCCCAGGAGAAAACTCCTGGGGTGCGCGCTTCAACTTCGACCGATGGTCGGCTTATTCGCCGAGCGTCTTGGGCACAGCGTCAGCAGCGGGCTTGGGCTTGATGCCCGAGAGCTTGGTCTTGAGCTCTTGCCGGCGTTTCTCGAACTCGCTGGAATCTTCCGTATGGACGATGCGCGGGGTGACGAAAATCGTGAGGTTGCGCTTTTCAATGGTGTTTTCGGTCTTGCGGAAAGCCCAACCGAGAATCGGAATGTCGCCAAGCAGCGGTACGTGGGCTTCGCGTTCAACCGTCCGATTGCGTAACAATCCACCGATGACACCGGTCTTGCCATCCTGGACCATGATCGTCGTGATTATCTTGGTCTGGTTGACCTGAGGCAATTTGATCGTGCTTGCATTGACATCGTTGGGATTGGCTTTGTTGGTGAAGGTTTCCAACGTGGCATCATCATTCGACGCTTCGAGCACCACCGAGACGAATCCGTCAGACGTGATATGCGGCTTGACCTTGATCTTGATGCCGTCCTTGATCGGACTGGATTGGGCTTCTTTGAGCGAACGAACGGTGGTTCCGTTGTCCTGGGTCACGGTCTCTTCAGCGAAATGGATATCGCGACCGATAATGATCTCGGCTGATTGATTGTCCAAAGTCAGCACCGAGGGCGACTGCAATAGTTCGGTAGTGGTCAGGGTCGCGATGGCCTCAAAGGTTGCGGCGCCACTGATTTGACCGGTAGTCGTCGGAATATTGGCCAGATTACGCGCCGCACCGAGTTACGCCGTCGGCGTCGCGTTGAAGGGCGAAAAGGTTCCGCCGAGCTGGCCGAAATTGGCGATGTCCATGCTCAAGTTGACCGGATCGAATCCGATGCGCTGGACATCCGCATTCGAAAATTCCATGAACCTCATTTCAATCTGGACCTGACGCGTCCGGCTGTCGAGCGACTGCACGATCTTAGCGATCGCGTCCAGCGCCGGGGGAGTCGCGGTGACCACCAGACTGTTGCTGGGGACGTCGATCACTGATTTGCCGCCTTCGCCCAATTGATTGGCGACGGCTTTGTTGATGTCTTCGGCCTGGGTGTAATTCAGGGGGAAGATCCGGGTGACCAGATCTTTTTGCAATTTGTCGGTGGTGACAACCTGGATGATGTTGTACTCACGCTGGATCCAGGCGAGGCCGGCGTCTTTGACGATGACATCGAGGGCTTCCTTCCAGGGCACGCCATTGAGCGTCATGGTGATCTTCTTGTCGGCGTCGATGTCGGTGAACACGATGTTGACGTTGGCCTGACGGGCGAGGGCTTCGAGCACCACGCCGAGGCGGGCATCCTGGAACTCCATGCGGACCTTGGGCGGCCGGGTCAGATTCCAGATGCGCTCAGAGGCCTTTTCGACGACCAGGTCGTATTTCGTGGCGATCTGCTGAACCGCCTCCTGCCAAGTGACGTTGACCAGGCGCAAGGTGATGCGCGGCTGATCGACCTCGTTGCAGACGATGTTCACGCCTGCCCGGCGGCTGATCCATTGGAGCACCGTCTCAAGCGCCTTGTCGCTGGTCTCGATGGTGATGAGCTGCGAGGTTGGGTCGCTGCCACCAGCACCAGCCGTTGGGGTGGTGGCGGCGGGGATGTCGGCACCATGGGCCAACGACGACCCGAAGGTTGCCGCAGCGAGAGTGGACATCACAAGAGTGCGCAGGCGCATAGACGAGACCCGGATGGTTGAACGGGGAAATTATTTGGCGACGACCGTTTTCGCGTTTTCCCCGACATAGCGGGGAAACTCGAAACGCTTGCGCTTGTAATGAAAACGGAAATCGACGCGGTCGGTATCGATGTTGATGATTACGCAGTCTTTGACCCGCTCGTTGACGCCCACGGCCCGGGCTTCACCGGTGAGGATCGCCAGCCGGGTGCCGGCCTCGGACCACAAGATGCCTTCGACCTTGAGGCCAAGAGCATCGAACTGGGCTTGCGCCTCATCACGGGTCAGGGCGTCATCCGCCTGATCGCGCGAGGTTGAAATGCGCGTCATCGCGGCCTGGACTTCGGGCAGGTCGGCGTGCTTTTCGAGGCGCTTGAGGACCTGATCGGCGACTTTGATCGCCTCATCATACTTCTTCGCCACCACCAGAGTCTCGATGTGCGTCTGCTCAGCCGCAGCGTATTCGAGGATGTCAGCGTTGGGATTGACCTTGAGGCCGGCGAGATCTTTCGATTCCTGCTCTTGCTGCAGGCGGATCTCGGACTCGATTTTGAGGGTCGCTTCGCGGTCGAAGAAGGAATCGATTCGGCCGATCACAGGATCGAAGACCCAGGCTTCTTCCAGATCGAGCTGCCGCAATTCGGCACTCTTCGAGGGCTTGCGGGGAGTCGTTTTCTCAACCGGGGTCACATCGGCTGCAACCAGCTGACCCGCTGGGCAGCACAGTCCGGCGAACAACAGCAGGCTGGGCAGCAGTGGAATCAGAGAAACCTGACGGGTCTGCGTGGTGGACGAGGGGAACATCACTGCGCCCTCGCCTTACCCGAAGTGGAGTACACGTAGGTGACGATGTCCATTTTCACCGTGTGGGCTTCGTATTTCACCTTGGGCTTGCCGTCGCTGCTGTCCAACGACACAGCGCCACCCTTGAGCGCGATTTGATTCACCGCCATGAAGCGGGTGTTCTTCTCGATCGAATCAATGTATTTGATGATCCCGTTAAGGTCGCCCTGGACCTCCGTCTGGTACGTCACGGTGCTCAAGCCGCCGCGCTTGCTGCCAGCGGCCGCGGCTTGCGGGGCCTCTTCGGTGATGCGCACGGATTTGAGTTTGACGGCGCCCATTTCGGGTGGGATTTCACGCGCGAGACGTTCGATGACTTCGCGCATCTGGGCTTTTTCGGCTTCGCGCGGCAGGCGCTCTTCGGCGGCCGCGATATCATCCTGCAGATCTTTGAGCTTCGCCTCGATCGACGGCTTGCGCGCGATGATCTCTTCCTTTTTTTTGATCTGATCCTGAACGTCGGAGATTTGAGCCCATAGACCCATATCGACCCGGCGAATCACTGGCGGAACGACCGGATCAGCTCCGAGTTCCCCCAACAGACCATAGGCAAGGTAGCCGGTGGCGATCGCCACCACCGCGGGGAAACCGAAGATGATTCCGAGTTGTTGATTTCTCGGGAGGGCTTTGAAGCGCGAGCCCAGGTTGCCAAAAGTCGAACGGGCCATGATTACATGCCCCCTTTGGCGGGTTTGGTCGTCGACGAGGCGATGCGCTTGGTACGGGTCCAGTCGAGTGAGAACTCGACCACTACGCGTTCGATCCCCTTTTTCCAATCCGGGGTATCACCCCGATAGGTGTACTCGGGCTTTCCGACGAACCCATTGGAGATCCAGAATTTGGCGGAGTCGGTGTAGGTGAAGAAGTCGCGCACGTAGTCACCGGCCTTATCGGCTTCGAGTCCGACAATCTTGTAGCGACCACGGACACCGGCCGAGATCACCTCATCTTTTGCCGTGCCTCGTCCCACGCCGGCGGGCGGTTGGATGGTCAGTTCGGTGCAGGACACCTCGAAACCCTTCCAAGGCGTACCATTGGGGCCGTTGAGGTGATTGACGAAATCGTCGACCGTGTGCGCCCAGAAGATCTTTTTAGCGAGCAGGCCAATAATCATTGTGTGATGGGCCTCGAACTCGGCGATCTGCCCTTCGAGTGCCTCGACCGCCGCGGCGGCCACGGTTTTTTGTTCAAGTTCGACATTCGCGTCGGCCAACACCTGAACCGCATTGGGCAAACGATTGTATTTGAGCCACGCCCAGGTGCCGACCGGCACCAGCGCAACGAGGTAGCACGCAACCATGGCATAGACCAAGGGATTGGTGGTCCCCTGTTTCTTACGCATCTCTGGCGGCAGCAGGTTAATCAGAATCATGGGGCGGTTACCCGGTCGTGAACGGCAGCAAAATCGGCGATGGAGACTTGAAGCACAGCAAGTTGGAACACAGGAGACGCGGTCGAGACAGAAAGCAGAACGAGAAACGCAGCAGGGAGATGCAATTCGCGGTTAAACGATCGTTTCCCTGATCCTCTGGCTTTGGGACCATAGATGATCCCGTTCCGACTGTCAAAGGGCGATTCGCAGACGTAGTGATCACCGCAACCCCCAGTGCAGATTCGAGTTGATTCAAACGCACCGCTCACGAGGGCAGCCCGTCACCAGCGGCAATGGCCTCGATCGTCGACCTTGCATGGAGCTTGCCGAGATTCATTCCGGGACATTCGCGGGCTTCTTCGGCCCAGTCTGCCGGAGTCGCCAGGTTACGCCGCCAAAATGGCCAGGTCCGGCACTGCTGTGGCCGATCTTCGTAGACGCTGCAACCGGTGCCTTTGACGAAGAAGACGCACGCATGGTTGCCGCGGCTGACCCGACGGTCGTTCAACGACACATGCTGCACCCCCTGACGCCAGACGGTGCGGGTGTAGACGCTGCGGAAGGTCTCGATCGTCAGGCTGAAGCGCTTGGCGAGGGCAGCTATTTCATCGTCGTTGACCCAGGTGAAGCCCGGTGCCCCGGTACAGCAGTTGCCGCACCGAGTGCACGAAAAACGCAGACCATCGGCAAACCAGGGGTCGCTCATATCGCCAATCGTCCCGCCCCCGCCGCTGGCTTGGTCACGTATACCGCGACCGGCAAGTCGAAGTGCTGACGATAGGCCGCGGTCAATGCCGGCCCAAAGGCGGCGACGTGCTGCTCGCTCACCAAGCTGACGGCGCAGCCGCCGAATCCGGCGCCGGTCATCCGACTGCCCAGACAGCCAGGTAGGGCCCGGGCCAGGGCGACCATGGTATCGAGCTCGGGGCAGGTGACCTCGAATTTATCGCGCAGATCAGCGTGGCTTTGATCCATGAGCTGACCCAAGGCCGGGGCATCGCCGGCCTGCAGGCAGGCGAATGCCGCCTGGGTCCGGCCATTTTCAGCGACCACATGTTCGCACCGGCGCAGCGCCTGAGCCGACAGGGTGCCCGCCTGGGCTGCCGCCCACAGGCCATGCAAGGTCACGTCGCGCAGATGGCTGACGCCCAGGGCTGCCGCGCCAGCCTCGCACTGCTGACGTCTTTCGTTGTAGGCACTGTCGACCAGACCCCGGCGTTTACCGGTGTCAGCGATCACCACGGCGATGCCCGCGGGCAGCGGGGCCGGGGTCAGGGCAAGCGTGCGGCAATCCATCAGCATGGGTTGGCCGAGCACGCCGCAGGCTGACGACAATTGGTCGAGGATGCCGCAGTTGGTGCCGACGTAACGGTTTTCCGCTCGTTGCCCCAGCGTCGCTATGACGCTGCCTGAAAGAGTGTGCCCAGCCACCGCGAGCAACGCGTGGATCACCGCGACTTCCAACGCCGCACTTGAACTGAGGCCCGACCCCAACGGCACGTCGCCGGTCAGGGCGAGGTCGCAGCCAACCAGCGTGATGCCCTCCGCCAGGAGGATCTGAGCGCATCCTCGGACATAATCGGTCCACTGCTGACGAGGGTCGCTGGCCTTGGCGATCGCCGTCGACAGGGCGAACGTCGCGACCCCGACCTGTTCCATCGAGGCAACGCGAATCAGCTGGTCGGCACGTTTCGCGGCCAGCACCTTGACCTCGCGCTCGATCGCCATCGGCAGGCAGAAGCCGTCGTTATAATCGGTGTGTTCGCCAATCAGGTTGACTCTTCCCGGAGCGCGGACGCCGATCGTGGCAGGATGGCCGTAGGTCGCCTGGAAATATGCGGCAAGCGTCTGATTCATGATCACCCAGATGAGGAAATGTGCGTCGCGGCGGGCGGCGTGGAGCGGCCTATTCGGCTTCCGACCGGCGCCACCCGCCCAAGTTACGGCCAAGGATCTGTTCGACCGAGGTCGCGAAACTTTCGCGGATCTGGCCGGTGGAGGTCAGCATCAACGCCCGTTTGGCGAGGTTCTGCGCGCCTGAGAGATGTACCGACCGGATGATCTTCTTCACCAGCGGCACTTGCGGCGCCGACATCGATAATTTCTTCACCCCGATTCCCAAGAGGAACAGCGTGTAGAACGGATCGCCGGCCATCTCGCCGCACACCGTCAGGTCGGCGTTATGCGCATTCGCAGTGTCGACGATGATCTTGAGGATCTGCAGCATCCCGGGGTTGTGGCCTTTGTACCAGGGGGCCACGTCGGGGTGATTGCGGTCGGCGGCGCAGACGTACTGCGTCAGATCGTTGGTGCCGACCGAGAAAAACGACACTTCGCGGACATACTTGTCCAACGACAGCGCCGCCGCCGGGACCTCGACCATCATCCCGATCGGCAGGTCGGGGTCGAACGGCTGACCGGCCAGCTCGAGGTCGCGGCGAGCCGTGCGCACCAGGCGCTTGGCCAGACGGATGTCCTCAAGGCTGGTGATGAACGGAAACATCAGACGGATCTTGCCGTGCACGCTGGCGCGCAGGATCGCGCGCAGTTGGATCAGCTGGTACTCTTCAAGATCAGGCAGCAGCCGGATCGAGCGCCGACCGAGCACGTGGGTGTCCTCGTCGCTCATCTTGATGTAGGGCAGCTTTTTGTCCGAACCGAGATCCATCGTGCGGATGGTCACCGGCAGGTTCGGCATCTTCTGCACCGCCTCGCGGTAGATCCAGTACTGCTCTTCCTCGTCGGGAAAGCTGTTGCCGATCATCAGATGGAATTCGCTGCGATAGAGCCCGATGCCATCGACGTTGTAAAGTTTTGCGAGATCGATTTCAGAGTGCTTGCTGACGTTGGCCAGCAATTGGATCTCGTGGCCGTCGGTGGTCACTGCCGGCAGATCGACTTCGCTCTGCAGGACGGACTTGTAGGCCTCGAATTCCTTTTTGGTCTTCTCGAACGATTCGATGACATCGCGTTTGGGATTGACCAGCACCTGGCCGGTCGAGCCGTCCACGATCACCAGATCGCCATCGCTGAGGTTCTCACCCAGACCGGCGACGCCCATCACCGCGGGCACGCTCATCGCGCGCAACATCACCGCCGCGTGGCCGCGATCCGAACCGAGTTCGCAGATCACCGCTTGGCAATGGCGACGTTCCAAGGTCACCAGATCCGACGGCAGCAGTTCGGCGGCGAAGATGATGTCATCCTCGTTGCCGGTTTCGGTGCTCGGCTCGTAATCGTCGGGGCGATGCATCAGCGCTAGATTTTCGAGCAACCGGCGACCAACATCGCGGATG
The DNA here is from genome assembly GCA_025362255.1 of Planctomycetales bacterium. Classification (GTDB taxonomy): domain Bacteria; phylum Planctomycetota; class UBA11346; order UBA11346; family UBA11346; genus CAIUVD01. The sequence goes on along the minus strand of JANYGY010000088.1, from coordinate 74 downwards.
TCGGCGGCGCGTTCGCGGATGTGCTCGTCCTTCACCATCGAGATGGTGCGATAGTAATTTTCGACGGTCGAGGC
>JANYGY010000078.1 GCA_025362255.1 Planctomycetales bacterium | reverse complement strand
ATCATCACCATCATGGTGTTGGAGCTGAAAGTTCCGCATTCAGTGGAATGGTCGGCTTTGGCGGACTTGGGGCCGGTCCTGATTAGTTACGTGATCAGTTTTGTCTATGTAGGCATCTATTGGAATAATCATCATCATCTGCTGCATGCGGCTGATAAGGTCAACGGCGCCGTGCTATGGGCCAATCTGCATCTCTTGTTTTGGTTGTCCCTGATTCCGTTGGTGACCGGATGGATGGGTGAAAATCATTTTGCTGCGATTCCCGTGGCGTTGTACGGGGTGGTGCTTTTCATGGCTGGGTTGGCCTACTATCTGCTCGCTCGGGCTCTGGTGTCCCTGCATGGGGCTGAATCTGCCATCGCCATGGCCTTGGGGCACGATCACAAGGGGATGCTATCGATCGCCATTTATTTCGCGGCGATTCCTACTGCTTGTTTCTGGCCGTTGATCGCGTGCGGATTATACGTGGTGGTGGCTGCGATCTGGTTGGTGCCAGATCGGCGGATCGAGCGGCATCTGAGCGGTTAAATCAAATCGGTCAGTTATTAAATCTGATGCGAATGCCAATCAGCATGTCATGGTCTTTTAAGCTTCGCTCCAAAACCAAGGATTCCCCATGACCACCCCCGCCGAATTAACCGCACGTTTGGCGTGGCGTTACGCCACCAAGAAATTCGATTCGACGCGAAAAATCCCTGCGGAAACCTGGGCGGTGCTGCGCCAATCGCTGGTCCAGACGCCCAGTAGTTACGGTCTGCAACCCTGGAAATTCCTGATCATCGACACGCCGGCCCTCCGGACGCAATTACGCACGGTGAGTTGGGGCCAGGCGCAGGTTGAAGAAGCCTCGCATCATGTGGTTTTTCTTGCGCGCACCGCAATGACCGAGGCCGATGTGAATCGCTTGATCCAGGCGCAGTCTGCGGTTCGTGGCACAAGTCTTGAAAGCCTGGCCGGCTATCGGGGCATGATGGTCAAAAACATCGTTGGTGCTGACCCGGAGTGGATCCGCCAATGGGCGATGCGCCAAACCTACATCGCACTCGGACAATTCATGCTCGCGTGCGCCATGGTGCAGGTGGATGCCTGTCCGATGGAAGGCTTGGATCCCTTGAAATACGATGAAATCCTGGGCCTCAATGGCAGTGGTTATCATACCGTGGTGGCATGTCCGGTGGGCTATCGCGCCGTCGATGACAAGTATGCCGGTTTAGCAAAAGTCCGTTTCACTGAATCCGAAGTGATCGAGGTCCGCTGATGACGCTGGTCGCGGTTCCGTTGTCCGCAGGCTCGCCCGACGCCCTGCTTGCCGATACCCTGCGCGCTGCCGCTGCGGGGGCGGACCTCGTCGAGTGGCGGCTTGATACTTGCCAACAATTGGGCGCCTCGCCAGACGAGGTGATCGCCGCGATTTCACGCAGCTCGTTGCCCGTGCTGCTGACGATCCGCCACGCTGACGAAACCGGCGCGTGGTCGGGATCTGCCAGCGAACGGTGTCGTCTACTGCAAGCCGCTGACGCGGCCGGGGCTGCCTACATCGACATCGAATTCGCGCGCCTCGCCGATCTCGGCACTTGGCGCCCGCAGCGAGCGCGATTGATCCTCAGTGCGCATGATTTTACCGGCATGGGCGGTGACCTCGTGCGCTTGGTCGAGCGCATGCGTGCGGCCGGGGGCTTGCCCAAAATCGCGGTCACCGCCCGTGATGCGTCCGACCTAGCGCCGGTGCGCGATCTGCTGGTGTCGCGCAGCGGCGATCTGATCGCGTTGGCGATGGGTGAGCATGGTTTGCCCTCGCGCTTGCTGGCTGGGGTGTGGGGCAGCTTTCTGACGTTTGCGCGCCTAGACGAACAGGCGGGATCGGCGCCAGGCCAGCCGACGGTGACGGAACTCGTCGGGCGGTATCGCATCCATGCGCAACGACCGGATTGGCGAATCCTCGGGGTCATCGGCAGCCCGATCGCGCACAGTCTGAGTCCGCACATCCACAATGCGGCCTTGGCCCAGGATGGTGTGCCTGCTGTGTATGTGCCGTTTCGCGTCGAAGACCCCGTCGCTTTCTGGACTGCCTGCGGTGCCTGGATTCACGGGCTGTCGATCACGATTCCGCACAAGCACGCCTTGCTGAAACAGGTAGAGGGGGTCGAGCCTCTGGTGACGTCCATCGGTGCGATGAACACCATTTTCAAGCTCGATGAAAAATCGCAGGGCGGAAACACCGACGCGGCGGCGATCATCGCCTGCGTCGAAGGCGCCATCGGCAACTTGCACGGAAAAACCGTGCTGTGCTTGGGCGCAGGTGGGGTGGGTCGTGCGATCGCGCACGCCCTCGCCAGTCGCGGCGCGAAGCTCGTCATCGTCAACCGCACCCATGCGCGGGCGGTTGAGCTGGCCGCCGAAGTCGGCGGGCTGGCCGTGTCTGAAGCCGAGGCGTACTCAGTGCCCTATCACGTCCTGGTCAACGGCACCGCAGTAGGGATGGGAAGGCCATTAGAGAGCCCCTGGCCGGCAGCTCGCCATCGCGCGGGCAGCGTGGTCTTCGACACGGTGTATACGCCGTTGACCACGCGCCTGCTGCACGATGCGCAGGCGGCCGGCGCGATCACCGTGCCGGGTTTGGACATGTTCATCCTGCAAGCTGCCGAGCAGTATCGCCGGTTCACCGGTCGTGAGCCGGACACCGCGTTGATGCGCGCTGCTGCGCTGGCTCGCCTGAATCCCGGCGCATAATCTCAGCATGGAAAACTGGTCGATCCTCATCACGAAAGAATACCTGAAGTTCTCGTGCGCTCATTTCCTGATTTTCCCCGATGGCTCGAAAGAACGGCTGCATGGTCACAATTATCAGGTGACGTGCGAGATCGATGGCTCGCTGTCGCAGCACGGCCTGGTGATCGATTTCAAATTGGTGAAACCGATCGTTAAAAAACTCTGCGATTGGCTGGATGAACATTGGCTCATCCCCGGTGAACATCGTGAGCTGACCTTTCGCCATCGCGAGGACGGCCACACTGAAGTCCTCTACCGTCAGTGCCAATATCTCGCGCCGACCGAGGAAGTGATCGTGTTGCCGATCAACAACACCTCGGCCGAAAATTTCGCGGCGTTTCTCGGTCGTCGTCTGCACGCCGAGCTGGTCGAGAGATTCGGCCGAGTCAGTGTTCGCCGACTGCGCATGACCGTCAGCGAAACGTCGGGACAAGACGGAGTGTACGTCTATGCCGATGACGGCGACGAGGACGTACCCACGTAACGTGCTGCCTTATTTTATGGAGTCCGCGCGTCAGGCGCGCGGACCTTGGCGCAGTTTGACCCAATCGTCGGTTGCATAGCGCTCGTATGATAGCCGATCGCGTTCGCTGAGTTCAGTCGTGGTTAAGTTTCCTTCGCTCACGGGCTGAGCCAGGGCGTTGCACAAACCTTCGATCAATGCTGCGGCAGCATCGCCTGCGGATAGGCCGCACGCTGCCACCGCTGCGTCGTCCCACGGATTCGACGCTAATTTCAAGCTGCCATGCAGCAGCACCCGTCCCCCACGCGCGCGGGCAGCGCTGCCGAGAGACTTGCCGCCATCCGCGTGGACGAGGTCATCGGCAGCCGGGCTGGCAAAGCAGCGGGGCTCTTCGCTGTAGCGCCGATCCCCGACAGTTTCTGCCTGAGCGATCAATGGGGCGCCACGCCGGGCGAGCGCCTCGCGGATCGCGCCGTGCACCAGGGGATAGAGATCTTTGGTGCGTGCGGGCAGGCCTGCCTCGCCGAGCACCCCGATCAGGGCGTAGGTGACCTCATGTTCGTGCCAGATCGCGCCGCCGCCGGTGATCCGCCTCACTACCGGCATTCCTGCGGGTAATTGACGGGCGATCGAGGCGTAATCCTGAAAATAGCCGAGCGACACCGTTGCCGGACTCCAGGTGTACAATCGCAGGGTCGGTACCAGCGCACACCCCAGCAAGGCTTCGTCGGTCGCCATCTGGGTCGCCCCGGGGGCCTCGAGAAGCGGCAGAAGACGGAGCACGGAAAGTCAATCCTGGTTGTAAGCCCAAGTACACCAGCGGCTGTGCGTCGGATTCACGTGAGGTTGTGTTTCCCGGTCGCTCCCCTATGAAAACGACCTGTGCAGCTCTGGCCATCACGCCAAAGCGAGCCAATAAGGAAGCCCATGTCCAAGGACGTGATATTTGCTGGTGCGATTGCCCTGGGGTGCCTCGCCCTCATCGCGGTCGCCTTCATCGCTCCCAAAAGCAAATCGTCAGAAGGCGAACTTCCCAAGCCCGAGACGTTCCCTCCGCTCAACGATCCCAGCCTGGGCGCGTCGACTGGCCTGGGTTCCAGTGGTCTGGGCACCAGTGGCTTGGGGACCAGTGGTCTGGGCACCAGCGGCCTGGATCAATTTCCACAAAACGGCCCCAATCTCAATCCAACTGGTGGAATCAGCAGCTTCCCGCCAGCTGCGGGCACCACGACGTCGGCCAATAACACCAGTGGCTTACCCCCGGGCTTCGGCCCGCATCCGGGTAATCCGCCTTTAGGCAATTTTCCGGGCGAAAACCCGAATCTAGGGACCAAATTAAACGGACCCGGAATCGTCCCGGTTCCTGAAGCCCCGTTGGCGACTGAAAATAAAACGCACGTGGTTGTGTCTGGCGAAATCCTCAGCGATATCGCTCTCAAATATTATAAATCCTCCAAGTTGTGGAAAAAGATCGCTGATGCCAATCCGACGGTCGACCCTCGGAATCTGCAAGTTGGTCAAAAGCTGATCATCCCTGGAATGGCGGCCAAATCCGCTGATCCAACCGTTGTGACTGCTGCCGGTGAACGCACGTATACGGTCAAATCTGGCGACACATTGTATGTCGTAGCCAAAAAAGAACTGGGTTCAGCGTCGCGGTGGAAAGAGATTGAGAAGCTCAACAATATCTCCTCAAGCGATCTGCACGTTGGTCAGGTGATCAAGTTGCCAGCGGCAGCCGTCAAGGAGACGCCGACCGATGTGCCGGGGACCCCCGCAAATGGGGGAGCGGTCAGCGGCAACAAGACCCATACGGTGGCCAAGGGCGAATTCCTCAGCGACATCAGCAAGCAATATTATGGCACCACCAAACATTGGAAAAAAATCCTCGAAGCCAATCCGGGAACCTCGGCCGAGGACTTGAAGGTCGGACAGAAATTAGTGATTCCCGAGATCGCTGGTTCGACTCAATCAGGTCCTGCACCGTTGGCGGCAGGACCTCAGTTGGCAGCCCCGATTGCGGCTGACTACGTGGTCAAGTCCGGCGACACCTTGAGCATCATCGCTGAAAAGGAACTCGGCTCAAAGAACCGCTGGAAAGAACTTCAGGAAGCCAATCCTGGTTTAGATTCACGGAATTTGCGGGTAGGTCAAAAAATCAAAATTCCTGGAAAAAAAAATGAGGCGCCGGCTGCGCCGCTGAAGCCCGCTCCGGGTGTGACGCCAGCTGCTCCCGGAACCAATCCCTTCGGGACGCCGGGCCGTGGAGCCTCGAACGGTCCAGCCGCTCTTCCCGGTGGACTCAACACCCAGGCCGCGAATCAACCCTCGGGTTTTCCCGCTGATCCCGCTTTTGTTTCGCCTTATGGTAGCTCCAACTTCGGCCAGCCTGCCCAGCCGTTTGGTCAGCAGTTCCCGTCGAATGGCCAGACGGGTCCAGGCTTCAGCCAGACCGGGCCGGCCATCGGTCAGCCGGTTGGCGTAGGCAGCGCCGGGGAGCCGATCCCTGGCCAAGCTTTCTCGGGTCAAGCGTTTCCGAATCAGGCTGTTCCAGGCCAGCCAGCTCCTGGTCAGAACTCGTCGCTCACGAATCCCAATGGGTTCCCCGAGCAGGCACTGCGCTAAGGCGCCTCTTCTCCGTTGTTGATGCCGCAACCCGCAGGCCCAGGAGTTTTCTCCTGGGCCTGCGGTCTTTCGCAGCCGGACTTTTCATGTCATACTCGGGACATGATGATTTCCGGCGGAATGCCTGAAGATCTTGAGCGGATCGTGCGCGTGTGCCTGGCTCTTGGCAGCGAGCGCGACCTTGACCGGCTGCTGGACTTGATCCTGCGCGAAGCGTGCGCGTTGGTGCGGGCTGATCGCGCGACCTTGTTTCTGATCGATTCCCTGAGTGGCGAGCTGGTGTCACGCATCGCCCAAGGTGCCGGTGAGATCCGGATGCCGATCGGCCGGGGCATCGCGGGTACGGTCGCGGCGTCGGGCAAGGCGATCAACATCGCCCAGGCCCATGACGATGAGCGCTTCGATTCAGACAATGATCGTCGCTCGGGTTATCAGACGCGTTCGATTCTATGTCTGCCGCTAGTCGATCACCGGGATGTGGTCGTCGGCGTCATTCAGGTGCTCAATCGCTTGGATGGCCAAGCATTTGGTCTGCATGATGAACACCTGCTGGCAGCATTGTGCGCGCAGGCGGCGGTGTCGATCGGGTCTGCCCGCTTGATGGAGGCTGAGCTTGAACGTCAGCGATTCGCCCGCGATCTGGAACTTGCCCGCACCATCCAGCTTAGCTTGCAACCGCACGAACCGCCGGCCATTCCAGGGTGGCGCTTTGCCGGATTCGGGCGCAGCTGCGATCAGACCGGTGGTGATTATTATGATTTCCTGCCGGTCGGCGCCGATGGATGTGACGTCGTAATTGGAGACGTCAGCGGTCATGGGATCGGCTCGGCCTTGCTGATGAGCACTGCGCGCGCCTCGTTGCGGGCGTTGCACGCGCCCACTGCCGATCCCGGAGCGATCCTCACCCGGCTCAACAGTCTGCTCGAACAGGATATGGCCGACGACACCTTCATGTCATTCCTCTATGCTCGCCTGGGCACCGACGGGGCGTGTGCCCTGGTCAATGCGGGTCACGAGCCGCCGCTGTTCCATCGGGTCGAAACGGGTTTTGACGAGTTCGAAGTCGGCGGTCTGCTGTTGGGCATGTTGCCCGACATGAGCTATGAGATGACCGCCATGCCGCCGCTCAACCCGGGCGATCTGATGGTGCTGTTCACCGATGGCATCTTCGAGGCCCAGGCGTCTCCGGATTTTGTCCAATTCGGGATCGAGCGGATGCGGGCGGTGGTCGCCCAGCATGCGCGGCACGGTGCGGCCGCGGTTCGCGATGCGGTGGTCAGCGCAGTGGACACGTGGTTGGGCGGCCAGCCGCAACATGACGACATGACCCTGGTGGTGGTCGAGCGGTTGCGAGTCGACGCATGACCTTGGCCTTGGTGGTTGGTGCCGATCAGGCTCCTGAGCTGCAGGGGGTGTTGTGGCAGCGCACGATTCCGTCATGCATCCAACGCAAGCAGCCGGTCATCGATGAGATGCTCGCGGTGATGCGCAGCCATCATCTGCTGGAACCTGATGATGAGCATTGGCTGGCGCTGTGCCTCGATGAGGCACTGGTCAACGCTATCATGCATGGCAACGAAGCCGATGACACGATCCCGGTGTCGATCGCCATCGGACACGATCACGTCCGCTGGCAAGTCCGCATCGATGACCAGGGCGAAGGATTCACGGCGCGTGATGTGCCGGATCAGGATGATTCCGACAGCTTGCTGCTCGAACACGGCCGCGGCATCCGGCTGATGTGCGAATGGCTTGATGAATTGCGCTATTATCGCGGCGGCGCCACGATCGTCATGGGCCGCCGAATTCCTCTCGAACCCAAAAAAACGGACTCACCTCATGCCCTCTGAACATCTCGACGTGCAAGCCTATGAAGGCCTGGTTCTGGCCAAGATCACCAAGGAGCGGCTCCTCGACGCCCCGGTGATCGCAGCCTTGGGCGAGGACCTGCTGAAGCTGGTCGATCGTTATCCGCGCTTGTCGCTGATCGTGGATCTGAGCGATGTCGCCTATCTGTCTTCGGCCTTCATCGGCAAATTGGTCGCAGTTTTCAAGTCGATCAGCGCCGCCAAGGGCCGGATGATCGTGGCGGGGGTAAAACCCTCGCTGATGCCGTTGTTTCAGGTCACGCGCATCGACAAGATCATCGCGTTCGAGCCGGTCGTCGAAAAGGCGATCCTGTTCTACAAACGCAAGCCCTTGTGACGCCCGCTCGAGGATCGCTCACCGCTTGTACCTGCAAGCCAACCGAGTGTCATCCCGCGCATGCTCAAGGATGAAGCCGAGATCGTGGTCCGCTCTGGTGATGGTGGCAATGGTGCCGTGTCATTCTGGCGGGAAAAATATCTGCCTGAGGGCGGCCCCGATGGTGGTGATGGGGGCATGGGCGGAGACGTCACCCTCGAAGCCAGCCAGCACCTCAACACCCTGTTGCGCTTTTATCGCCGCCATCATTGGAAGGCCGATCACGGCTCGCCCGGTATCGGCGGCAATTGCAGCGGTAAATCTGGCGAAGATCTGGTCGTCCAGGTGCCGTGCGGAACCGTGGTCCGGCTCAAAGAGACGGGTGAAATCCTCGCCGATCTGACGGTCCATGAACAACGCGTCACGGTGGCGGTCGGCGGTCGCGGCGGCAAAGGCAACAGCCGTTTCAAGTCGTCGACCAACCAGACGCCGATGCATTCGACGCCCGGGGGCCGGGGGACCGAGCTGCTGCTCGCGCTGGAGCTCAAGCTGATCGCCGATGTCGGCATCATTGGCTTTCCGAACGCCGGCAAGAGCACCCTGCTGTCACGCTTGTCGCGCGCCAAGCCCAAGATCGCGGCGTATCAGTTCACTACGCTTGAACCCCAGCTAGGCGTCATCGAACGCGATGATCGCACGCTGGTGCTCGCTGACATTCCCGGGCTGATCGAAGGCGCCGCCGAAGGTCGTGGCCTTGGCCATCAGTTCTTGCGTCATGTCGAACGCTGCCCGGTGCTCCTCCATCTCGTTGATGGCAGCGATGGGACGGCGGTTGAATTGAAGAAGCGCATCCAGGTGCTCAACCGCGAGCTCAAGCGGTTTTCCCCGGATCTCGCCAAAAAATTCCAGCTGGTGGTGCTCAACAAGATCGACAGCCGCCCTGACCTCCCCGACATCGCGGCCAAGTTGGCGAAATCGCTCAAGGGCGAAGTGCTGTGCATCAGTGGCGTCAGCGGTCAGGGAATCACCGAATTGGCCAACCGGCTTTTGCAATTGGTGCCGCCGGCGGGGACCTGAATCTGCTGCCTTAGCGAAGTCCGACTTTCCACCTTTCAAGCCGAGCCTCAGGAATTGACCGCATGAACATCAAGGACGTCCTCAAGGCGATGGTGCAGTTGCGCTCATCGGACCTGTTCCTCAAGGTCGGCAGCCCACCACGTGTGCGCGTCGATGGCGCGGTGCGTCAGCTCGGCACGGTGGCGATGAGCGCGGATGACATGCGCGACTCGTTCATGCTGATCGTCGACGAACATGCGCGCGAGTCGTTCAAGAAGAACCACGAGTGCGATAGCGCCTTTGAGGATCCCGAGATCGGCCGCTTCCGCGTCAATGCGTTCATGCAACGCGGTAACATCGGCATCGTCCTGCGTCACGTCCGGGGTGAGATTCCGGGATTCAAGGATCTCGGTCTGCCGGTCGACACGTTCGAACGGTTGTCCTTGCTCAAGCGCGGTCTGGTGCTGGTCACCGGGATCACCGGGTCAGGCAAGTCGACGACCTTGGCGTCGATGATCAGCTACATGAATGCCAACGTGAATCGGCATATCATCACCGTCGAAGACCCGATCGAATACAGCTACACCGATGACCGCTGTCTGATCAATCAACGCGAAGTCGGGATCGACACGCGTGACTTCAAAAGCGCTCTGCGCAATGCCATGCGCGAAGCACCCGACGTCATCCTGATCGGCGAAATGCGAGACGCCGAGACCGTGAATGCGGCCATCGATGCAGCCGAGACCGGGCACTTGGTGCTGTCGACCCTGCACACGATCAATGCTCAGCAGACGATGGAACGCATCATCAACTTCTTCCCGCCGTTCCAGCACGCACTGATCCGCATGCAGTTGTCGTTGGTGTTCCAGGCGGTGGTCAGCCAGCGCCTGGTACCACGCAAGGATGGACCCGGCCGCTGCCCAGGTCTCGAAGTGATGGTCGCGACCCCCACGATCAAACAGATGATCGAGGAAGGTCGAACCACCGAGCTGTATACCGCATTGCGCGACAGCGAGCACTTCGGCTGCATGACCTTCAACCAATCGCTCTACAAGCTGTTCGAAAAGGGCAGCATCTCGCGCGAAGACGCGCTCGCCAACAGCGACAATCCCGACGAGATGGAAATGCTGTTCCGCGGCATTCAGCGTGGATCGTCGTCGCAGATGATGCCGGCGCTCAAAAAATAATTCATTCCACCATTGCCAGGAAGACTGCCGATGGCGCTCGCCCTCAAGCCGCATCAGAAACTCGTGATGATCGGCGATTCTGTCACCGACATGGGTCGTGCGCGACCGGTGGGTGAGGGTCACCATTCCGCCCTCGGCAGAAGTTATGTGCACTACGTCGATGGTCTGCTCGCGACTGCGTATCCGGCGCACCACATCCGGGTGGTGAACGTTGGGACCGACGGCCATACCGTTCTCGATCTCAAGCAGCGCTGGCAGACGGACGTCATCGACCTCAAACCTGATTGGCTGTCGATCATGATCGGGATCAATGACGTGTGGCGTCAGTTCGACCTGCCGCTGCAACCCGAAACCCACGTGTTGCCCGACGTTTACGCGGCGACGCTTGATGAGCTGGTGGCGCAGACCAAGGCCAAGGTCGCCGGCCTGGTGCTGATGACGCCGTTTTACATCGAACCGAATCCCGCCGACGCAATGCGCGCGCGGATGGATGAGTACGGGACGATCGTGAAGCAGGTTGCGCTGCGCCATGGCGCACGATTCGTCGACACCCAGGCGGCGTTCAATCGCCTGCTTGAGCACACCCATTCATCAGCGATCGCCTGGGATCGGGTCCATCCCGATCACGTCGGACACCAAGCACTGGCGCGTGCCTTTCTCGATGCGATCGGGTACCACTGGAGTGGCACTTAAATCAGCTGCGTTTGGCAGCCATCCACATCAGGCGATAGGGTGCTGCCGGATCAGGCCCTTCATCGCCGAGATGTTCGGCCGCGGATTCGGCGGCTACGGCAAACAATTCGATGAGGCAGGCGGGCTGGCCATCGAGCCACGCGCCGGCCGAGGTGTGCAACACGTGAGGTGACCATTCGCGCCAACGGGGTGCGAGGTCGCCGGGATCCTCTTCTGGCAACAGGAACGCACACAGTTGACGGCCGAGCTCGCGGCACAATTCGCGGTCAAGCTGCTCTGGTTGCGCGATGCGCAGCCACAACCACCCCAGCCAGGCCTGCTTGAGCACCTGACGATGAAGGTCATCGAGTTTTTCGTATTCGGCAAAATGCAGACGGACCGCGCCAACCGCCGCGCGGACGGTATTGGCGGTGATGCAGGCAAGGCGGAAACCTTCGGTCGCGGCGGCGCGGTACGCCGCGCGGGCATGACTGGGATTGCGTCGGCGTTCTTGCAGGACGCCCTGATCATAGCCGGCGGTGACCGCAGCTTCGTGATCGCCGTGGCAGTCGACGCCTTGCAGACAGCTGAGAAAATAGCGGCTGGCGGCGGCGGCATCGTCGAAATCGTCAGCCGCCATGCTGCCCAACGCGACCAGGAATCGGCCCCATTGCGGGCGGGCTGGCGGCGCGCCAGCGAGCTGGTGATAGAGTTCTTCACCACGCGCATACAGCTGCACCGGGTTGGCCGTGCGCTGGGCATGGACGTGGAGAAACGCATCGAGCAGCGCTTCCGGGGCAGCAGCGGGCAGGGCCATGGTGGTGATGGTGGCGACGCCTAGGGACTGGCCAGCGCCAGGGCCATTCTTACCATCCTCGCCGTCGCATGAACCGCATCCCACTTTTTCTCTTTTTGCTCCTTCCGATCGCGGCATGTGCCGCCGCCGAAAGCGAGTTGCTCACCAAGATCCGAGAGGATCTGCGCTCAGCCAATGAGTCGCGTTCGCGGCACGGCAGTGAAGTCGCGGCGTGGCGGGCCGAGGCGGATCGTCTGCTGGCCGCGATCGATGGCCTGGAGGGCGAGCTGAAGCGCGCGCAGCAGGATCTGGCGGTGGCGGAGAGCGAGCGCGACCGGTTGCGGCTCGAACATCAGCGCCTGGGGTCGGGCGATGTCCCCGCAGCGCAAAAGATCATCGTTGAAGCAGCTGGTCAGCTGCGCACCAAAATGCAGGCCGCGGCCTTGACCCTGCCACCCGGTACGCTGGTGGTGCCCGCCGATGACAGCATCGAAGCCGCGGTAAAGGCGATCGAACTCACCGAGCGGGCTCTGGGCCAGATCACCGTCGAAATCGCCGCCGGTCACCGCATCGGTGATCCGGTCGGGGCGAAGACCGCGGTGCGCCTGCTGCGCGCTGGATCGTTAGCGTGGTGGACCGTGCTCGATGGCCAGGAGTCGGGCACCGCGGTGATGATCGAGGGTCGCCTGGATCTGACCCCGACGGCCGATGATCACGATCGTGAGCAGATCCGCCGTGCGATCGCCATCGCCGAAGGCCGGGCGGCCGGTGAACCGGTGTCGCTGCCGCGATCGGCTGGAGGCGCACCATGAAGACGCTCGCCTGCGTGATGTTGTGGTCGGTGCTGATGTGCCTTTCACACGTGATGTCCGCCGCTGAATCCGAACTTGCCGCCGGCGCGGTCGCGGCGCGCCAACAGGCCGAGGAGACCTTGGCCAATGAGCGTTCGCGGATCATCGAAGCCCGCGCCGCCAAGGCGGTCGTGGTCACCGATCTCGCGCGCAAACTTTCCGAGTTGCGCAGCCGGATCGCGCTCGCCCAGGCTGAGACCAACCGGCTGCACACCGAGCTTGAGCGCTTGCGGGTGACCAACGCCGGCTCGGAGACGCTGCTCGTGCAGCAGCTCACGCGGGCAGCCACCGCCCTGCACCTCGATCTGGTGCCCAATGGCTTGATCGAGCGCGCGCAGGCGGTGTCCGTACCCCTGTTGGCGATGCCGGAAAAATTGGTCGCCGCAGCGCAGGTGCGCTTGGTCGAAGAAGAAGTGCAGGACCGCTCGGGGGTGACCGTGAAGGTGCCGGTGTTGCGCGTTGGCACCGCCCGCGCGATGGCGTGCGGTGATGGCACGGCGACTCGTGGGGTGCTGACCTCGAAGGGCGGCCTGTCGTTGGTCTCTGGCCCACCGTTGCCGCTGGAATTGGAATCAGCTTTGGGCGATCCCAGCCGCGTAGTGCTCGACATCCAGGGTGGCTGGGCGGCGCAGACGCCGCCACCGCGTCGTTCGTTCAGTGACTGGATCAGGGGTGGGCGATTGTTCATCTGGCCCATTCTGGCAGTGGGTCTGCTCGGCGTGGTGCTGGCCGCAATCCGCACCATCGCGCTGGTCCGCATACCGCTGGCACGCGCGCGACTCGAAGGCGTTCTTGCGTGGGTCGCTGCGGGCAGTGCCGGTTCTCCGCCCGTTGATCCGTTGAGCCGCCAGCCCCTCGATCGCCTGCTCACGGTCGGGGTTTCCTGTCTGGGCTGGTCGCGGGCGGCGCGCGAGGCCGCGCTCGATCGGGTGGTGCTTGCCGAGGCTCCCCAGATGCAGCGGGGGCTGGCGCTGTTGTTGTTAATGGCCTCGATCGCACCGCTGCTCGGTCTGCTCGGGACAGTGACCGGCATGATCGATTTATTTTCGGTCATCGGCGCCCAAGGGTCGGGCAACGCCAAGTCATTGTCTGGCGGCATCTCCGAGGCCCTGATCACGACCCAGGCCGGCATGCTGGTCGCCGTGCCGCTGCTGGTCGCGCATTCGCTGCTCAATCGCGCTGCCGAACGGCGGATCATCCTCCTCGAAGAAGCCGCGAGTGGACTCCTTGGAAATAATCGCAGTGGTGACGGCGAGCCTCAGCAGACCACGGCTTCTTCGGCTCGTCTGGAAACTCCCGTCAGCCCAGTCAGCCCAGTCAGCCATGAGCCTGCTGATGCCATCACCACCCCATCAGCCGAAACGCCGCAGTCGTGAGCCTGCTCGCAGCCTTGGGCCATGGTGACGGCGCGGTGGTGTTGTTGGCGGCCACCTCGTTGGCGCTGTACGCCCTGCTTGGCCATCGCACGTGGGTGCTGTGGGGTCCACCATCGCCGGCATTGGCCGAGCCAGCTGCCGGGCTGGGGGTCATCCGCGCGCTGATCGCGGCTTTGCCGCTGCTCGGTTTGCTGGCGAGTGTCGGCGGGATCTCGGACACCTTTCGTGATCTGTCGCTGGTGCAGGGGGGCGCGGCGACCCGCCACGCTGGTGCAGGCATTGGAATGGCGTTGACCGCGACCCAGGCGGGCTTGGTGGCGGCGATCCCGGCACTGATCTGGGAAGGGGTGATCGATCGTCGCGCCCACCGCCTGAGTGAGCGCCACGCATGAGGCGCCGGCGCTCATGGTCGGCCGAACGCCATGTCGAACTCAACGTCATCCCGTTGATCGATGTGGTGTTCTTCCTCCTCGTCTTCTACGTCATCTCGACCTCGTTCACGCCCGAAAGCGCAGTGCCGATCGAGCGTCCGCAAAGCAGCACGGCGACGGTGTCCGAGGTCCCCAGCGTGCAGGTCGCGGTGACCGCCGAAGGTGACGTGGTGGTCGGGAATCGGACGGTCGGCGCCGCTGACCTGCCGGCCGCGGTCGGTGCTGAATTGGGCCGCGTCGGCGCCACCCGGGTGGTCCTCATTGCTGATCGACGGGTGCCCACCGGCACCCTGCTGGCGGTCATGGATGCCTGCACCGCCGGTGGTGCGGGCAGCGTCGATGTCGCCGCGACTGCTGGAAATCTGCAATGACCACCGCGGTCGGATCCGTGCCCCCGCGATTTCCCGTCGGCGAGCGTAGCGTTTTCTCGACTGCCCGCGCCCGCCGCAGTCGCCGCGACTATTACGGAGTCGCGGTCGCCCTGGGCACCACGGTCCTCGCCAATGGGCTTCTCGTGGGATTGCTGGCGTGGCTTGATCGTCCGCGCGTGGTTCCGCCCGAAGCGCCGGTGGTGATCAGGCGCATCGCCATCGTGCCGCCGAAAAAACTGCCGACCGTGGCGACCGTCCGCGCCCTCACGCCCACGCCGACACCGCCGTCTCCGGTGGTGGCAATCGCTTTACCGGCCCCCGCGATCGTGCTGCCGCCGATGGCAAATGGTGCGGTTCTCAACTTGCCGCAGCTGCCGGTGCTGGACGTCGCCCGTCCGGTTTCGATGCCGGCGATCGTTGCCGCCCTGCCGGCGGGCAATCCCGGCGGTGTTGCGCCGGTGGCCGATGCCAGCGAGCTGGTCGAAGAACCGCCGGTGCTCACCAACGGTTTCGACCTTGAGCGTTTTTATCCGCGCAACGCACGGCTGCGCGGCATCGAAGGCGTGTCTTCGATGCGCCTGGAGATCGGCCCTGACGGCAAGGTCTCAGCCTGTGCGATCATCGTCGGTGATCCGCCTGGGGTGTTCGATGCCGCCGCCAAGGCGCTGTGCAAGACCTTGCGCTACACGCCCGCGCGGACCCATGGCAGCCCGGTCGCCTGCGCCATCACCTTGTCTGTCGAGTGGAGACTTCCCCGGTGAAATTCGTCGTTCTTGGTTGTGTGATGTTAGCGAGCGCCGCTGTTTTGTCGGCGGCGGAGGGCTCACTAGCCGCTGGTTCATCAGCTGGATCAGCAGCAGCGCAAACCGTTCCCCAGGCGGTCGCGACGCTGCTCGACAAGGTCCGGTCTGAATCAGATCCGGCAAAGGCCGAAGCGCTGATCGTTGCCTATGCCGGAGCGCCCCACGCCTTGGTCGCCCTCGCGCTCGGCAATGCGCGAGTGCAGCAGGCTGACGGCGCGACTGATGCAGCGCGGCTTGATCTGCTGCGCCGCGCCGAGACGGCCTACGCTAATGCTGCTCAGCTCGATCCAACGCTGATCCAGGCAAAGCTCGGCCTCGCTCGTTGTGCCGGTGCGCGGGGTGACTGGCCGGCCGCGATCACTGCCTGTGCGGCGGCGGTGCCGGTGGCTTCGGCCACCGCGGCAGATCTCGCATTCTACGCCGACTGCGCCGCGCGCGGTGGCGATCCGCGGCTGGCCTCGACGCTGGTCACCCAAGGCATCACGCGGTTTCCTGGCGAAAAAATATTCCGCCGTCAGGAACTCGCCTTGCTCGTGGCTGCCGATCGTTGGGAAGAAGCCCGCGCCGCATTGCAGGCGCTGCTCGTGGCAGCACCCACTGACGTCGACACGTGGCGTTCGCTCGCGGGTGCTGAAAGCCGTGGCGGAACTCCGGTCGAGGCACGGGTGGCGCTCGAAGCAGCGTTGCTGCTCAAGCCCGACGATGTCGCAATACGCCGAGCGTTGGCCGAAGCGCAACTTGCGGGCGAGCAGGCCCCGGCGGCTTTGGCGACGGTGCTGCCGTTGGTCGCGGATCCGCTGACCGCTGATCCGCGCTTGGTCGAATTTGCCGCGCGCATCGCCGCCGAAGCCGATCGCAATGATCAGGCGCGGCGCTGGTTGCTGGCGCTGCCCACCGAAAAACGCAGTCGCTCTGGCCATCTGCTGGCGGCGCGGTTGGCGGCGCAGACCAACGATCTGGCGGCGGCGGACGCCGCCCTGCAAGCCGTGTTGCGCCAAGGTGAGGCGGACCCCGCGGTGCTCGCCTGGGCCGGCTCCATCGCCGAAAACCGCAACGATCTGGGCCGCGCCGAAGGCCTCTATCGTCAAGCCGATGTGCAAGGTCCCAGCGTCGCCAGCTTGCGCTTGTCGCTGCTGCTGCATCGCCTCGGCCGCGATGACGAGGCCCGCCGCGTCTTGGCGGTGTATCGCAACGCCAAACCGGCTGATCCGCAGTTGCCGATCATCGAACGGATTATCGAAGGGCGCTGAGGCTCCGAAAAAAATTCATGCGGAACTTCTCATGGGTAGCCTGCCCATGAGTCGTCTTCTCAAATTCAAAAAATCAGTGGGCGACGATGTCCGCGTTCGGCATCTGATCGGTGAACAGCGGGGCGTCCGCGATGGTCCAATTGACCATCGCACTGTCGCGTTGGGGACCTTCCAGCGGGCCGACCAACGATTCGCCGCTGTTGGTATTGGCATCACGGGCATTGATCATGGTTACTCGCCAGACTTCGCGGGCGCCTTTCACCCAATCGATTTCACGCCGCCACAGGACCTTGGCTTCGGGAGCGTCGGCCCAGCCCAGGGGAAAGCCGACCAGTTTCATCTTTTCATGTTCGGTGCGGTACCAGTCTGCGACCAGTCGACGGGCTTGGGCGATCACCTGGATGTCGTCGGTGCGCGCGATGCGGGCATACGCCGGGCTGCCCGGCGATGGTTCCTCGGATTTGAGGCTCAGGCGCACCGATGAATCCGCGCCGTCGATCACGGAACTGGGAACCATCGCGGTGATCGGACGGCTCTTGCCGTCGACGAGTGCGTACTGCGCCGACAAATACGTGTCGGTCTCAAATTCCGGAAACGGGACGAACTGCTGCAAGCGCGCCCAACCGGCGGCCGCGCGCTTGGGATCGACCGGTTGTTTGCCCGCAATCACGATGTTGTTGCGCGGATGATCGACATCGACCTGGGCGGCATTGTCGTAAAATGAACCGAGCACCGGGATGTTGTAGGCCTCGGCCAGACCCGCCGCGCGCAGACTGCGCAGGCAGCCGCCGACGACGCGGCGTTTTTCGCCGGTGTAGCTGCCGATGATATTGCCGATGACCATCCCTTCGGGGCTGAGGGCGGCAGCGCATTCGGCGAAGAATTCACGGGTCATCAGGTGCGACGGAATCGTCGAGCCGGCGGTGTAGGCATCGAGGATGATCAAGTCGGCCTTGCGCGCCGCGCGCAGGGCGTCGAAGCGCACGAACTGCCGCGCATCCTTGGCCACCAGGGTCAGCCGCGGGCTGCCGTCAGCGGTCTTTTGCGTCGTCAGCCAATTGGTCAGCGGCACGTGATCGCGCACGATGTCGATGACCTTCTGATCGATGTCGACCACCGTGATCGCGGCTTCGGGAAAATGATGCGCGAGCACGAGGATGCCGGCGCTTGAGCCCAGGCCGATGACCAGGATGTGCGGATCGACGCGGCGCTGATCGTTGCCGGCTTTGCTCATCAAGGATTCGTTGAGCAGCACGCCCACGGGCAGGAATCGCACGTATGCCGAGTTCGGCAAGGTGCCGGGATCAGGTGCTTCGCCGGCCCACGTTTTGGCCGGCGCCAGGGCGCCGGAGGCAGTGGTGAAACGCAGATGATTCAGTCGCGGATCGTGTTCACTCAGGCGGTTGATGTCGGCCCACGTCGGGCGCAGGCACAGGCCGCCCTCGACCTTATCGAAGAACCGCAATTGGAGGTAGTTTTCGCTCGGCGAACCGACCCACGTCATGCTGGTGTAGCTGCTGTCGCGATGGTCGACGACGGCCTGATCGCTGGGTTGGCCGAGCTGGCGCAAGCGATAGTGGTCGTCGTCGAAAATGATTCCCAGGGCCAGGGTCACGACCACCAGCAGCAGAGCGAAACCCTTCATGGGGTGGCGCCAGCAGCAGGAGTGGCAGTGGTGTGGGTCTGCATCGGCAAGAACACATGCGCCAGCCCCAGGGCCATCAGCACGGCGCCCAAAGCGATGAACGTTGGATTGAGCGGGAACAGGGGCAGGAAGACGTAGTTCGCGACCAGAATTCCAAAGACGTTGCCGATCGAGCCGATGGCGTACAGCGTGCCGGTCGTGCGACCCACGCGTTCGGCGCTGACGAACACCAATTTCACCAGCATCGGCGACACGCAGCCAAGCAGCAGCGACGGCGGCAGGAACAGCACCAGCGATGACAGCAGCGAACCATAGCGCGCAGTCTGCATCCACTCCGGCAGAGCCTCATTGAAGCGCAGGCCGTAAATCGTCATCAGGACGAAGAACACCCCGGCGACCAGGATCATCCATCCCAGCGCCAGATTCGTGCGGGTCTTGTCGGCTAAACGTCCGCCAATGACATAACCGATCGACAGGCTGAGGATGAACACCGAGATGATCGCGGCCCACACATCGACCGATGAGCCAAACACCGGCTGCACCAATCGACTGGCGAGGATCTCCAATGCCATCAGGCAGAAGCCGCAAATGATCGAGGTGGTGTACAAGATAGCGACGCGCATCACAGGCTCCAAAGTGCCGCGCTAGACTAGGAGTCTGTCGGAGATTGGCCAGCAAGGCTGACTCGATCTCGTTGCTCAGCGTCGGCGTTGTCGGAATGTCCGAATCGCGCTGCTATTCGGCGCACTCCTCCGCCTTGAATCTGGGCAACGATCCGCTTCGTCATCCTCGTCGCTCTATCTCCGACAGACTCCTTGGGATCAGTTCGGCCTGACAACCGCGGCCAGGACGTACGGTCGCCCTTCGGGAAAGCCTTTCAGCTGCGGTACATCGTCGCCCAATGCCGGCGTCGGCAGCGCGTGTCCGCCCGGACAGGCGGCGGCAAGGGCCTCGCTGAGGCCGAACGGTTTGCCATGCACGGTATTGCACACCGCGAGCAGCACGCCGCCGGGAGCGAGTCTGGCCCACGCCAGGCTCAGCACCTCAGGATAGTCACGGCGCAGAATCCACCCGCCTTCGCCGTGGGCCGAGGTCGGGGGATCGACAATGATCCGATCGAAGTGCTCATTCAAGTTGCTCAAGACCTTGCGGCATTCGCCGTGCATCGTGCGATGACGGTCGGCAACACCGGCGAGGCGCGCGTTGTCGCCCGCCTGGGCCAACGCCGGTGCCGACAGGTCGACATCCACGGCAGAGGCAGCTCCGGCTTGCAGGAGCGATATCGAGAACAGCCCAGTATAGCTGAAGAGATTCAGCACCCGAGCACCCCTCGCCTGTGGTCGCAGCCACGCCCGCGTGGGCCGCTGATCGACATAGATGCCGGTGGCGAGGCCCGCATAAGGGCGGACTACCAGCGGTACGCCGAACTCGTGGCCGATCACTGTTTCTACCGGATCTAGGGCGCTGCGAATGCCAGGACCCTGCCATCGCCAACTCGAGGTTTCGCGCACGCGCAAGTCGTCCCGATGATCGCGAACGACCACGATGGCGTTCGGCAGGCAGGCGTGCAGCGCTTGGCAGATCGCATCCAGATGCGTGGCCACGCAATCAGCCATGAGGACCACGATGAGGACGTCGGCTACCCGTTCGACGCGCAGCCCGGGAAGGAAATCAGCTTCACCGTGCACGACGCGGTAGCAGGTCGTGCGCTGGTCGTCGCTGGTTGCCAACAGGTGCAGCGGGGCGCGCCTTTCCCAGGCTCGTTGAATCGCGGCGGCCGCGTCGAATCGCTTGCCTGGCAAACGATGGAATACTCGGGCGCAGACTTCTGCCGCCGGATCTGCGAGTGCCGAGGCCAGGGCGACTCCGCGTTCGTCGATCAGATCGACCACGTCACCCGGGCTCAGCCGTTCGAGCCCGCGAGTGAAACGATCCGGGCGCACCCAGGGATGACCACGGGCGATGAATCCGGCGGTCGCGCGCGACACCGTCAGGGTGCGCGCTGGCTGCAGCACTCCGGTTTTCATGCGATGACCGGACGATCGCAATGCACGCTGCCATCGCCATCGATGCGATTGCTGAAGCAGCTGCGGCGTAATTGATGGCACGCCGGTCCTGGCGCATCGACCACGTATAACAGGCAGTCGCCATCGCAGTCAGCCCGGATTTCGCGGATTCGTTGCGCATAACCCGACGTCTCGCCTTTGGTCCACAGGCCGCCCCGGCTGCGACTGAAATAGGTCGCCAATCCCGTACGCAGCGTAGTTGCCAAGGCCTCCTGCGTCGCCCAGGCGAACATCAGGATTTCACCCGTGTCGTACTGCTGGGCGATCACCGGGATCAACTGCTGGTCATTCCAATGCAAAAGACTGGCGACCTCGCCAGGAGTTCCGCTGGGGCTGATATCATGAGGCATGTCGACCACGATAGCACCGAGCACCACGGGTGAAGCCCGGGCGTTTCGCGGATAAGCTGCCAGCTCGCAGGCGCGCAGAGTCTCAGCCGATTGTCAGACGGCCGCGTCTGGTTTAGCGAGGGGTTCCAATCTGATGCGCACTTCGGCTCCGCCATGTTGGGTGGTCCACTGGGCCCCTAGCTTGACGCGGCGCACGGTCCCATCGTCGAGATGGAAATCGCAATCCATTCCAGGCATGAGACCAAGGGATTTGGGATCAGCGGTGGGCATGACGATCTTGATCGCTTCACCCTGCGGGTGGTGCGGTGGGTCATATCCCATGACTGGGATGGGATAAGGAATGTCAGTGGTCGTGAGTCGCATGATGGGATATTCCTAATTCCGATGCTTGGCGAAGGTGAGGTGGTCAGGCGGCGCGATGTCTTTATTCACTTATCAACAACGGTTGATCCGGGTCTTGACCGGTGATCAATCGCGCACGGCGATTCCAGGTGGCATACGACCACACCCACTGCACCAACACCAGAATGCGACTTTGCACCTGCATCAACTTGATCAGATGCAGGGCCAACCACGCAAGCCAGGCTAGGCGACCTCGCAAATGGAATGCGCCAATTTCCGCAACCGCCAACCGTCGGCCGATTGCGGCCATCGATCCGCGATCCTTGTAGATGAAGGGAGGCGGTGGCGCATCACCTCGAAGCCGATTGGTGATAACCTGTCCGACATAGACGCCCTGCTGCAGAGCCACTTGCGCAACTCCGGGCAGAGGACGGTTTTCCGGATTGTCTAGTTGGTCGGGAATAAATTCAGCCAGGTCACCAAGGACAAAAATGTTTGGATGCCCCGGAATGGCACAGTCGTCCCCAACGCTGACACGCCCACCACGGGCCAATGGTCTATTCAGCGACGTCGCCAACAGGCTCCCCAAGGGAGAAGCGACGACTCCAGCTGCCCACAACACGGTGGCGGAAGGAATCGAGATTGGCCCAGTCGCAGTGACGACCGTAACTCCTTCAGCGCTGACATCGCTGATGCGTGTGCTGAGCATGACTTCGACCCCGAGAGAACCTAATGCACGCAGGGTCTCGGTTGAGGAATCAACACTGAATCCGCTGAGCAGCCGATCATGCAATTCGATCAGGACAATGCGTGCCAACGACGGATCGCACCGCCGAAATTCACGCACGGTCGTATGGCGGGTTATCTCGGCCACGGTACCTGCCAATTCAACCCCGGTGGCACCACCGCCCGCGATGACAAAGGTGAGCAGGCGGCGACGCTGCGTCTCATCGGTGGCAAGTTCTGCCGACTCCATGGCGGTGAAGATTCTCGTGCGCATAATTTCGGCGTCTTCCAATGTCTTCAGCCCAGGCGCATGGACCTCCCATTCTGGATGGTTGAAGTAGTGGTGCCGCGATCCGGTGGCGACAATCAACGTATCATAAGGCACATCCCCATGACGAAGGAAGACTTGGCGTTTGAAGGGATCGAATCCGATGGCCTCGTCCAGGATCACCCGAACCCGGGGATGGTCGCGAAAGAGCGGTCGCAGGGGCGTGGCGATATCTGCTGGTGACAACAGCCCGGTTGCCACTTGGTACAGCAACGGTTGAAAAAGCGTGAAATTACGCCGATCCACCAAAACGATTTCCACCGAATGATCTGAATCGAGCAGACTGCGGGCAGCCTGGATGCCTGCAAATCCGCCACCGATGATGACCACTTGATGCGGCGCAGATGTCAGAGGTTTCATAGCGATCATGTGGTAGGTCCGACAGTTCCTGATCCTCTCGGTCGAGTCGGGACTCGACCATCCCGGGTTGAGAGGAAAACCCAGGCACCTCGCGAACGTGATCGGCCGCGATAACTTTTGTCCGTCCATCACGCAGCCTTGTCTGTGCCATCTCAATTCATCGTCCTTGCACGCGCGCTAGGTGGGTCCCATGCAATTTGTTTCAAATGCAGGCCCGGACTTTGCATTTTGCACGAATTCGACCACGAAAATTTTTATTTTATCGTACGATGAACGACTTTAATCGAGACAAACACCAATAAATTTGTATGCGGTCGTGTTGCCGAATCATGTCTATGCTATTTATTCCACCCGACACCCAGCTAACGATAAAAGCGTGGCGGACGCAGGGCTCAACTCGCATGAATTGCTATATGATACTAATTCCGCCAGCGCTGGCGGCGGAATTCTTCGGGCGGGAGTCCATGCACTCGTTTGAAGACTTTGGAAAAATGGTAGGGATTTTCAAAGCCGAGACGAATAGCTACGTCCTTCACCAGCAAGGCGGGCAGTACGAGCAGCGACGGTGTCGGAAGTCAGCTCTCCCTCGGCCTAGCGTGGCCCGCTCTGGACGACTGGCGTGACGCCATATACGCCCGTGTGGTCGCCAAGGTCGGGAACCGCAGGTACTGGGAGACCTGGGCCAAGGACATCGCCGACATC
>JANYGY010000274.1 GCA_025362255.1 Planctomycetales bacterium | reverse complement strand
AGCAGGCTTGATAGAAGGACCGTCACTCATGATTTTTTCTTCTCGTTTCTATTCGAATGAAATCAGCAGATTAAAAAGAGGGCACTACTGGAATAAATCGGACGCCAAACTTGATAGAAGGACCGTCACTCATGTTTTTTTCTTCTCGTTTCTATTCGAATGAAATCAGCGGATTAAAAAGAGGGCACTACTGGAATAAATCGGACGCCAAGTGGCGCTGGCGGCATAAAATCGGCACCGCCGATGCCGCCATTTTTTTAGCCGCCACGGCTAAAAAAAAGCCACGCCAAAGTCCGGGGGTAGGCCGCAAGGCCGGAGGGGTGAAACCCCTCAGAAAAAAGTCGCGATATCACGGAACACCGTGCGGATAGAGGCGGCATCCCCGCTGAAAAGCTTCCCGCGCGACACTTCGGCGATTTTCTTCAACACGTCCTTTTTGGCGCCGTTGCCATACGCGACGGTGAAGATCCGCACCCCGCCTTGCTCGACGCCTCCGGCCGCCGCCGCCAAAACGGTGTCGAGCGTCGCTTTGCTTTCAGTGTCTTCGCCATCGCTCAGCACGATCAAAGCCGCGATGCGGTCGCCATTGGCACCGGTGAAATCGCGCTGCGCTTCAAGGATCGCGTCGTACAAGGCGGTACCGCCGTTCGCGATCAACTTGCCGGCGGTCGCCGACAATTCCGCTCTGGCGGTTTGCAGTGGTTGGCGCTGGGCGATCCAGGTCGGCGTGCTGTTGAAGATCAACAGGGAACAGACATCGCGATCATCAAGGCCATCGATGAAGGTCTTGGCTGCGGCGCGCGCGCCGTCGATTTTCCCGGCTTCATTCATGCTGCCGCTGACATCGACGACGAGGGTGACATGCGCCGGTTTCTTGGTGGTCTTCCACATCGCTAACGCGTCGGCCAGCACTGTCGCAGAAGGAACCGGCAGGGTCGTGGTCGGTTGCGCAGGGTCGCATCCGTGTGCCGCATCCAGCGGGGCGCCAACCGCGACATCTGGAGATCCGGGGCGGAATCCCAGGCGCAACGCGGCTTCCTGCTGCGGCTTGTCGAGCAGAAAAGCGATCAGGCGCTTGGCTGCCTCCTGATGCGCCGGCGTCACCCACTCACGGCGCACGACCGCCACCGGATGATCGCTCCAAAAGGTGCCTTCTTTGGGATAGATCGCGACGATGGGCGTTGAGAGGTTTTTCGCTGCGGCTTCGACCACGTTGCTTTCGTACAGCACCGCCGCGCTGAACGCGCCCATCCCACCGGCGAACATCCGCTCGGCGAAAAATCCGGTCGACGAGCCGTAGTGGGCGACCGAACCTTCAATGCTTTTGACAAAGGCGGTGGTCTTTTCAGCGCGCACATCGGCACTGGTCAAGGCCGCAGTGGTGCCCGCTGCAGCGTGGATCTCGGCCAGGAGCGACATCAGACCGCTGTTGCTGAATGCCGGATGAGTGTGTCCGAAACGGAATTTTCCCCACACCGGTTCGCCGACACTGGCCCAACCGGCAGGCGCGGTGGCCAAGGGCAAGATATCATTCCAGCCGATGGCCTTGGTCGGCCAGCCGAGTTTTTCGGCCATCGGTCGCCACATCGCGATCACCACCGGCGACAACACCAGATTTTCGCTGGCGCCGACTACTGGCTGCCCGGTGGCCGCTTGGGCCGCAGCGTTGCCCATGGTGATAAAGGCCGCTGACGCAGGACTCACGAGGTGCGGCTTGCGCACGCCTGCGAGGATCTCGTCGATGCATTCGCCTGAACCCATTGGCATCGCGGTCACCGTGATGCGCTGACCATTGGCGATCGTCAGGTGCTGGGCATTGAAGTCAGCCACCGCCGCAGTGAGCCAGTCTTTTTTTTCCGAGCTGTAGGTGAACAGCAGCTCAAGCGCTGGAGGGCCGGCTGGCACCGCCGGCGCAATTGCCGTGACCGTCACCGGTGGTTCGTTGTCGCCGCACCCACTCAAAGCGGTGATCAGAAAGAGCGCGGACAACAGCAGGAAATGGCGCATGGAAGACCTCTCGCGGCGGCATCATGGGCCGATGATTACGGGCCGCCATCTGCACCAGACTTCACTCATTCTTCACAAATGGTGATCGCCGTCTTTCGGATTATGCTCGCGGCACAAAGGCCGGATTGCCCGGACCTTCGCCTTCTTCAAGTGCTTCAGGGCGCACCGCGTAGCCGTTGAGGCGCAAGGTGAGCAGCTTGGCCAGCACCGGCGGCAACTTGAAATCTTGCAGGCCGATGAGCGTGTGAGTGTTATTGACGTGCAGCCGGCCAAGCGGTGAGGCATCGACGGTCTGCATCAGCTTGCGCAACTGACCGATCGTCAGGCCATGATTGCGGCCGATGTTCAATTTCAGCCAGCGCCAATTCCATTGCAGGATCCGCGTCGGACCGACCCGATCGAGATTGAAGCGCGCGGTGCGCGCGACCTCGTGGCCGATCTCGACATAGGCTTCGTTATCGAGCACGGTGATCGGCCCGATCTCATCCAGCTTGACCCCAGCGGCGGTCACCAGATCCCCTGGGGTCACGGTGTTTCCCGGCCGCAGGCGCACACCAATGCGCACGAATCCAGGTTTTACCTGCGGCAAGTCATTCATGAGGGCGGGCACGGTAGGCGGGCAGGGGGCCAGGCAAAGGGGTAAAGGCGCTTCAGCCTTTGATTTTCCGGCGGCACTGCGTGTGCTCCTCCATCCCCTATGCCGACCTACGAATACGCCTGCCCCACCTGTGGCATCGTCGAAGCTTTCCAGTCGATCAAGGAGAACGCGCTGACCAAGTGCCCGCGGTGCAAGAAGCACAAGGTGACGCGGATGGTCTCGCGCGGCGGCGGCATCATCTTCAAAGGCAGCGGATTCTGGGAGACGGATTACAATCGCTCGCAGGAGTACGCGAGCAAAACCAAGTCCGATTCCGGCGCCGCTGCGACAACTTCGCCCAGCGACGCTCCACCCGCCTCCAAGCCGCAAACCGAGGCCAAGCCGCAAAAGGCTGAGGTTGCCGCCAAGCCGGCGAGCCAGCCGACAGGCAAGCCCTCAACGTCCGCAGAGGCGCCCTCTTCACCATCAAAGGCCTCGCCTTCGACCAAGGGCGGCAAATCCTGAGGGAGCCTGTCAGATTGACCGACAGCCCTCGCTTACACTCAGTCGATTCGGTGTAAGTGTTTGATTAAAAGGGTTTAAGATGGCTAGGGGCAACTGGCACGCCCCGTGCAGGAGAGGCCCCATCTCAACTCGCCGGAAGCCCTGCGACCGGCCTTGTCTCCAGTTTACCTTTTTCAGTCCACTCTCTCAGTCATATCCACCGCCAACCAAGGAGCATCCCCATGGCAGCGAAGAAGATCGTCTTTAACGAAGAAGTCCGCGACAAGGTGAAAAGCGGCGTGCAAAAGCTCGCCCGCACCGTCAAAGCAACGCTCGGACCCTCAGGTCGCAATGTCGTCATCAACAAGAGCTGGGGTTCGCCCAACGTCACCAAAGATGGTGTGACGGTTGCTGAGCAGATCGAGTTCCGTGATGCCTTCGAAAACATGGGCGCCCGCCTGGTTCGCGAAGTTGCCTCGAAAACCGGCACCCAAGCTGGCGACGGCACCACCACCGCCACCGTGCTCGCCGAAGCCATCTTCGTCCAAGGCCTCAAGGCGGTCACCGCCGGGGTCGCTCCGCTGCATCTCAAGTCCGGGATCGAAAAAGCGGTCGAGGCGGTGAAAGCCAATCTCGACAAGCAGGCGATCAAAGTGCGCGGCGACTTCAAAGTCATCGCCCAGG
>JANYGY010000268.1 GCA_025362255.1 Planctomycetales bacterium | reverse complement strand
GCTGGGCGCCATGGATTTCGGCATCATCGTCGACGGTGCAGTCATTGTGATTGAGAATATCGTGCGACGGCTCTCTGAACGACCCGCCGGATCCGGGCGTTTAGGAGCGCGCAATACCATCGCCGATGCAGTCATCGAGATCGGCCGTCCGACGCTCTTTTCGATGTTGATCATTATCATCGCTCACGTGCCCATCTTCGCCTTACAGCGCCACGAAGGCCGCATCTTCGCTCCGATGGCTTACACTATCATCTCAGCGCTGATCGGCTCACTGCTATTGTCGCTAACACTGGTTCCTGTCCTAAGTCTTTGGCTGCTTGGAAAGGGCGTAGCACACGGCGACAACCGCTTAGTAACCACAGCCAAACGTCTGTATCAACCGGTGTTGACTACTGCTTTGCGCTTTCCGCGCACAGTGTTGACGATGGCGATGGGGCTGTTGCTGGGTGGCGCATCGCTGCTTCCTTTCCTGGGCACGGAATTCCTGCCCGAGTTGAACGAGGGTACGATGTGGGTGAATATCAATCAGCCTCCCAGCGTGTCGCTAAGCGAAACCAAGGTAACGTGCCGGAAAGTTCGTGAGATTTTGCATAGCTTTCCGGAGGTCACTACGGTGGTGTCAAAGGCTGGGCGGCCCGAGGACGGTACCGATCCCAAGCCGATCAGCATGACGGAAACTTTCGTCGGGATGAAACCACAGGAGGACTGGCCTGCGGGCATAACCCGTAACCAATTACTTGCCGATATGCGCAAGGCTCTCCAAGTCCTACCCGGTATTGATGTCAGCTTCTCGCAGCCAATACGCGACAATGTTCTGGAAAGCATTTCTCAGATCGACGGGCAGATTGTTATTAAAGTGTTTGGCGAGGATGTTCGCACCATTTCAGAGCTGGCTGATCACATCCTGGCGCAAGTATCCAAGGTGCGCGGTGTCTCGGCCGCAGCGATCGATCGTCCAGGAACACTGCCCCAACTGGATATCGTTGTGGATCGCGCGCGTGCAGCCCGTCATGGCTTGAACGCTGCTGATATAGAGGACGTGATTGAAGCCACTCTGGGCGGCAAGATCACCAGCGAAATATGGGAAGGTGACCGTCGCTTCGACGTCGCTGTACGCCTGCCAGAGCGCGAACGCAACGATCTTGATGCAATCCGTGCTATCACCATTTCTACGCCATCGGGAACACCGATCCCACTTGCAGATGTGGCCTCCATTACCGTTAGCGACGGCAAGGTGAACATCAGTCATGAAGACGGTCGTCGGCTTGCTGCGATCAGCATCTTCATTTCCGGTCGCGACATGGGCAGCGTAGTAGCTGAGATGAAGGCAGTCGTCGCACAGGAGGTGCTATTGCCCACAGGCTACGGCCTCACCTGGGGCGGTGAGTTCGAAAATCAGGAACGCGCCATGCGACGACTGGCGTTAATCGTTCCAATCAGTGTTTTCATGATATTCGTGTTGCTGTTTAATACTTTCGGCTCGGCATCAAACGCGTTGCTGATACTCGCTAACATCCCCTTCGCTCTAATCGGAGGCGTGGTTGCTTTGCTGGTTACTGGTATCCCTCTGAGCGTATCGGCTGCCATTGGCTTTATCGCTTTGATGGGCCAAGCGGTACTCAACGGGGTGGTCATGGTCAGTCTGTTCAACGATCTCGTGGCCAGTGGGCGCCGTCGTGAGGATGCTGTGGCTGAAGGCGCCCTGCTCCGCCTGCGCACAGTGTTGATGACCACTCTTTTAGCGATGCTCGGCATGCTGCCAATGGCGTTGTCCAGCGGGATTGGCTCTGAGGTCCAGCGGCCGCTGGCGGTGGTGATAATTGGCGGTTTGGTTTCGGCCGTGGCACTGACTCTTGTCGTCCTGCCAGTAATCTACCTAGTGGTCGGTGAGCCTCACAGATTATTTCGGGCTAGACTGGGAAGTGCTTCGCCTGCAGGACGACCCCCAACCGAGCCAGCACTTTCATCTTCCCCTGGGCCAGAGAATAATGGAAAAGTGTAATGGATGATGAATTACCTTCTTCCACGCAATAACTTTAGTGGTCTCCTCATTCCATTGTTCCTACTCAATGGAGGATCGCGTTTGCGCCAAACACGGATAAAGAGCGGACGTCGGTGCAAGGTAATTGAAGCTTTGCTCGAATTCCTCACGTGCCATTTAATGATTCTTTAGCATACGGGCATCATGCTTTCGTGTGGGTAGATTAACTCGCACCATTGGGCATGAGCGTCTTGATGCGTCATGCGCGATCGTGAACTCTAACAGCAGATCCTTGGTTTGGCCCACCCGTGGAAGGTCGTGGACATTCTTCGGAGTCTGGCGGATCGCCAGGCGGTCGTTGCTGCGAGGTATGCGTAGAGGTTGAAATGTCGTGCCCGACGTGTGGTAGGCCGTGCGGGCGTCACGATCATCGGGAGCGTCAGTGACGGCATCTGGATACTTGTCAGCTTCAGACGCTGATCGACGCCGAGGTGCCACGGGTGAATCGTCCAGGGCACGGTGTCCAGTCGGTGGTGGTGTCCTGGGCTGAACCTGGCGGCTGGTTCACGGCACTGTTGGAGGCCATGGTGATCGCGTAGTTGAAGAATGCCGAACTCACCGACAACCGAAGTGGCACGTGTTTCATGGAACTAACCAGGGCCTCATAGCGACCGTTCGCGCCCGAGCCATCAAAGAGCAGGCAGGTAAACTAGGGACTTAACCTCACGCACGTGGGCCGAAAAGGGTTGGCGCAGGCTCCTCGGATAGATGGACCGCTGTCGGCTCCAACTGATCAAGAAGGCTGCTCGCACCATCAAGGCCCACCTGTGGGGAATCATCAACTCCATCGATGAATCGCTCAACGCACGCATTCAGAAGATCAAAGCTAGGGCCTGTGGCTTTCGCAACTGACAACGTTTTCGCCGAGGTATAAGCGTCCACCTCAGCAGATTGACGCTCATGCTCAACAGTGCGAAGAACACGACCCTCACGAAACCCTGATGCCCCAAATTTAAGTTACAGGCCGGCGCCCAGCGCTTCGTAAGGGGATGGGTTTGTCAGTCGTTGCCCTGCGAGTAGGTAGGTGAGCAGGGCTGATTCTTGAGCCGCGTCGATCCGCGCTTTTGGCGCCATCCGTCGGACCCACGATTTCCACGCCGGTTGCTCATAGGCGGCGATGGCGGGAAGTCCGTGGCACGAACCGCAGCGGGTCACATAGAGGGTGCGCCCCGCTTCGAGCGTTTCTGCGGAAACAGTTGGCGGCCCGCCGCGATTGGCTTCGGCGACCAAGGCAGGAGTGACGCGTTGCAGCTCTCCGCCGCAGCCGCTGACGGCCAACAGCACGCCAGCGGCACTGAGAAGGACCAAGGAGTGATCGCGGATCATCTGCATATGTTTCATTGCGGTCTGCCTCATTGCGCCGATCAGTGCATTAGAAAAAGAAGCCGACGCCACCGAGAAGATGGTCGCTTTGCGGTCCGTCGCTGCTCCCATCGCGAATGGCGCGGTAGTCAATCTTGAGCACTACCGAGGGGATGGGGAAGGCCGCCATCCCGATGGTGTAATATTCTTTCCGACCTGCACCGGTCGGCTGATTGTCATCCAATCCGGAAAATCCGCTGGTCTGCAGGACTTCGTGAGTGTAACGCATGAAGGGCACGATTTCCCAGCCGTTATCCGGTACCTGGTAGTGCCAAGCCAGTTCGCCGGAAGTCCCCCACATCGTGCTGCCGACGTTGTTGCCGGTATCACCATCATTGTTGGCGCGCAGATTTTCAGGACTCGCGAAATATAGACCCACGCCCTCGGCGCGAACCTCGATGCCTTCGATATTTGGACGATAGCGCAATTCGGTGTCCGCCATCGCCAGGGGTGAACGGCCCAACTCACCAATCTTGACATTGTTGACGTCACTCGCGTACGCCCCTCGGGGGGAGATGTCGGGAGAGACATAGACACTGGTGCTGCCGGCTAGACCATCGATGTCAGCAACCTGATAGGCCAAGCGCAGCGCGTAGGCGATTTGATTGCTCTGCTGCTTGAAGTCACCGCTGGTAGCCCGGGTGAGCGCCAGGGCCTCGGTTCCCGAAACACCTGCCGGATACCCCAGGACCGCTGGGCCATTGGCGTCGGTGGTGTCGCGAACATTGCCACCACTGTCGATGATGGTGGTGGAGATCTGGAACTGGTAAGCCAACGAGTTGGTGACCTGACCATGGACACTGGTCGAGCCGCCAAACCAGGTGGTGGGAATTAAACTGTTCGCCAAATCCGGCCGATCCACACTGTAGAAGAAGATCGGTTCATGATATACATTAGTGTAGCCGAACGGGACGATGTCGATGCCCGGAAGACGCCAGTGCAGATACTCGTTGAAAGTAATGTCGATATACGCCTGCTCGACTTCGACCGCACCACCCAATTTGTCATCATCGTCAAAAGCGATGCCGGCATGTTCGACGTCTATCTCGGCTTTGAACAGGATCCGATCACTCGCCTGGAAACTGGGCAGTAATGCCATGCGCGCGCCATCGAATCCATTCTGCCAACGACCATTGTCGGCCGGGTTCTGCTGTAAGCCGAACTTCGATTCGCCATAGGCGCCAAATGACAGACCGCTCGCCCACTCGGTTCCCTTGGCCTCATGCGCTTGCGGCGGCTTGGTCTCCATGGCCTGCAAACGCCGATTCAACTCGTCGATCTGGCGTTGCAGATCAGCTGTCGCCGGGGTTTCTTCAGCGGCCTGGCTGGTCGCCATGCCGGCGGTGGCCATGAGAGCAGAGAATGCCGCCACCAGCTGAATGGTGGTCCGGGGTTGAAAACGAGACATGAGAACTCCGAGAGTTGATACGTGGTGATTATGAACTTGAGATCGAACGCAGTCCGTGGCATGCGCGGCTCGCCCATGTGCGAGTAGACAAACAACTCATGGGCGGGCCGCCCATGCCACCTTCGACTGTTTCCCGTGGCATGGGCGGCCCGCCCATGCCACCTTCGACAGCGCATTCAGTTGGCTGCCGGCAGGGCACCGACCAATGCCTCATCAGAAAGCGTTCTCAGGAACGTTGACAGATCTATGACGTCCTGCGGCGACAGACGGGGCGCATCACCAAGTTGACGATCGTATGGAACTTCAGTGACGTTGACATTACCCGAAAAGGCAGGCGGCAGATCGTTGAATTTAAGACCCCCCGGATACCAGCGGGCTGGGTCTGTGTCGCGGGTCGCATAGAAGTCGACGACATCGG
>JANYGY010000070.1 GCA_025362255.1 Planctomycetales bacterium | reverse complement strand
CTATTACCGCGAGCAGCACGGCTCAGCGCTGTGGGGGCTCAAGAAACTCTATCTGCTGATGGAAAAGCAGCGCAACCGTGGCCAGGACGGCGCCGGCATCGGCGTGCTCAAGCAGGGGGTCGATTACGGACTCGCTTATTTCCATCGCCATCGCGAGGCCGGTTCGTCATGCCTCGACAAGGTGTGGAAACATGTGCACGGCGAGATGGAGCGCATCGGCAAGGATCGCCAACTCGATCCGACCGACGACGACGCGCTGTTTCGCCATTATCCGTTTGTCGGCCAGGTCTATCTCGGCCATCTGCGCTATGGCACCTATGGCGGGCAGACCACCGAGGCCTGCCATCCGTTTGTGCGCGCCTCGAACTGGCCGACGCGCTATCTCGCGGTCGCGGGCAATTTCAATCTGACCAACCACGCCGAGATCTTCGATCTGCTGGTGCGCCTGGGCCAGCATCCCATCGGTTCGGCCGATACCTCGACGGTGATGGAAAAGATCGGTCATTTCCTTGATGTCGCCAATGAAGCGTTGCTGCGCAAGCTCACCGCCCAGGGTTTTCACGGCGCCGAACTGGTGACCCGCATCGGCGATGAACTCGATGTTCCGCGAATCTTGACCAAGGCTGCCAAAACCTGGGATGGCGGCTATTTCATGGCCGGCGTGATCGGGCACGGCACCACCTTTGCATTGCGCGATCCCAACGGCATCCGCCCCGGTTTCTGGTACGAAGATGACGAAGTCGTCGCCATCGCCAGCGAACGCGCGGCGCTCGCGACGTGCTTCAATCTGCGTCCCGAAGAAGTCCGCGAAGTCACTCCCGGGGCGGCGATCATCATCGATCACCGCGCCTCGGCGTCCGGCGGATGGGCGCGTGAAGTCGAGATCCTGCCGCCGGCTGAACAACGCCACTGCACCTTTGAGCGGATCTATTTTTCGCGCGGCAACGACGCCGACATCTATCGCGAACGCAAAGCCCTCGGTCGGGAATTGGTGCCGGCCCTGCTCAAGGCCATTGATCACGATCTTGAGCACTCGGTCATCAGCTACATTCCGAACACCGCCGAAAGCGCCTTCATCGGCCTGCTCGAAGGACTCGAAGCCCATCTCGCGGGCTGGAAAGAGCAGGAGATCCTGCGCCTGCAGGCAGCTGACCAGTTGTCCCCCGAAGCCTTGCGCAAGATCCTGGCGGTGCGTCCGTGGCAGGAAAAAGCAGTGCTCAAGGACGCCAAGCTGCGCACCTTCATCGCCGACGACACCGGTCGCGATGAACTGGTCAGCCACGTCTATGACATCACCCGTGGGATCATGCGTGCGGGGATCGACAACCTGGTGGTGATCGACGATTCGATCGTTCGCGGGACGACCCTGAAGCAGAGCATCCTGCGGATGATCGCGCGCCTCGAACCCAAGAAGATCGTGGTGCTGTCTTCGGCTCCGCAGATCCGCTATCCCGATTGCTATGGCATCGACATGAGCGAGCTGGGCCGCTTCATCGCGTTCGAGGCAGCGGTCGCCCTGCTGCGTGAAACCGGTCGGGCGCACATTTTGGACGAGGTCTATGCCGCCTGTCGCGAAGAGGAAACCAAGGCCGCCGCCGGCATCGGAGCGACTCCGGTCAATCACGTGAAGCGGATCTACGTGCCGTTTTCCGACGAAGAGATCAGCGCCCGCATCTGTCAGCTGGTCACGCCGAAAGAGCTGGCAGGAAAAGTCGAGATCGTCTATCAGACCGTCGCCGGTCTGCGCTGGGCGATCCCCAATTGCACCGGCGACTGGTATTTCACCGGTGATTATCCAACTCCCGGCGGCTTCCGCGTGGTCAATCGGGCTTTCATCAACTATATCGAAAAACGCCGAGGCCGCGCCTACGAGGCCAAAGCCGGAGGTTAAGGCACACACCCGACTTCTTTTCGTCCACGGCTAATCTGCTCGATCCGAAACTTTTCCTCGCCGGTCAGATAGATGCCACCGAGATCAAGCGGTTGGTCATCAAGGACAATCCCAGATCAGGCATCGTCATCAGATCGGACGCTACCGGTTTGCCGAAGCCGGTTGGAGCCGACAAGACCGTGCCGTGATCCGCGGCTCGTGATTGCTATCGGATCATCCGGAAAAAGGACAAAAAGCGGCTGCAAACGCGCCAGTAGTGGTGAGCTGCAAGCGGCGCGGCTGGCCGCTTGCGGGCAGTTCGAGCAGCGGTCGGACATGCCAGCCGTGGAATGTTTCGTCGTGGAAAAGAACAACTCCATCGAGGGTGACCTGTCGCACGTAGCCACCGACAGATAACGTTCCGGCCAAGGTCGCAGGAAGCTCAGTGTCAGCCGTCCAGCGTGTTCCTGGCATCTTGGAGGTGAATTTCTGAGCGAAGCCGCGGGCCTGTTCTTGAGCGTCCCACCATGCGGCGCAGGGCGTCGATTCGGGCACGTTCCACGCCATCCCGCCGAGGGCCGAGGCTCCGTCGCTGGAAGGTGGAATCGCGGCGATGCTCCACTGGCGCAGCAACCCGGAGATGGGCTCCCAGCGCGGGCGGGGCGGGATCGGCGAATAGGCATGGTCCATCAACCCGGCCATGACGCAGGCCGCCATCACGCAATACCCAGGCTCTTCGATGTGGATGCCATCAGGGGAAATAAGGCCAGTGGCGCCGGCTGCGAAGGCCGCGGCCATCGCGGCGCCGATGTCCACCACGCGGATCTGCGCAGGGGTCGCCAGGTCCCACAGCGCGCCGGTGTAGGCCTGGGCCAAGTCACGTGCAGCCGGATGCTGAGGAGCGAGCAAGGTCGGGGTCAGGATCAGCGGCTCGATCCCGGCCGCGGTGAGGGTGGTGAGGATCGCCGCCATATGTCCGCGATACACGTCCGGCGCGACCCCTTGCATGGCGTCATTGATCCCGGCGCTGATGCAGACGGTGGTTGGCTGCAGGGGCAGGACATCGCGCTCAAGTCGCGCGCGCATCTGATCCGCCCGGTCGCCAGCGACGGCACAATTGAAGCAGCTGGCGGCAACTCCGTTGGCCGCCAGCGCCTGCTCGACCTGGAGGATCAAGGTATGTCCATCGGTAATCGAATCGCCGAGAAATGCCAAGCGTTTACGCATGATTTGAAACTATGAAGGTCCAAAAGGCTTCAATGTCGAAGCGGAATCACCCGAAAAGTTGTGGCGCAAATGTCAGGCGGACACCATGACCACATAAAAAAATCGGCCGCCCAAGGGGCGGCCGATTCAGCTCAGCTACAAAGAGCTGAAAAATGACAGTGGTTGTCTGCCAATCTCAGGCAGCCGTCTGGCCAGCCATCTTCGCCTGGAGGGCGAGGTAGCGGATCAGGGTGTCGGCGTCGTTGTTGCAATAATCTTTGTAGATCTGGCGAACCACGCCGGCCTTGTACGACTCTTCATCAACCAAGACCACGAACTGGTGGCGCTTGGTGGCGGTTTTGCGCTGGTCGAGCAAGCGCCGCTTGGCGAGGTTGCGCATGACGGTGAGGAAGGTCGTGTAAGCCAGGGGACGGCAATCCGGCTGACCGTTGACCGCATTCATGACTTCTTGCACGGTTCCGGCATTCACCTTCCACAGGTGATTCATGACGCGCAATTGCAGGGGGCCGATGGGATCGAAAGGAGAAGACGGACTCGGCATGGGATTTCCTAGAGCTTCATGACAAAGCAATTTGGGTAGTGATGACCTACGTACTCTGGCACATCCCGTGCCATTCCCATGGCAATCGTTAGTCACTTTATAGCAACGGGTTGTGTAGGATGGGCCTTCACGTAGTGATGTCAATTAGAATGGACATAACGCCATTTTGTAGCTATAACCCATTACATCATATCAACTTGCACACGATGTAAATCATAATTTACACGTCAATAAACCCTGTCGGCGCTGTGATGGCCGTCGTCGGCAACCTGCCGAGCCTCATGGCGTAACTTGCGGTTCTTCAATCGCTGGCTCATCGCTTGGCGAGTGATGTTCAGCAACCGCGCAGCCGCTGCTTGGTTATTCGTAGTGCGGCGAAGCGACTCGTTAACCAATTGATCTGTAGCCTCTTCGATCGTTGGCAGCCGAGCGGGGAAAGACAAGACTGGTGGCGGCAGACCGATCGTACCCGTCTGGGCGTTGAGCCGTCGATAGGGTTCGACTGATACCGTTCCGAGTCTCGCCCGACTGACCGAATCATGAACCAAGGCTTGAAGCTCACGGACATTGCCCGGAAAAGGATAGGTGAGCACCAGATCCAGCACCGCGGGCGGAATCTTGATCTGCTTAAGTCCGAAAGTCCGGGCCGACTGTTCGGCAAAATGGGCGATCAATACCGGAATATCCTCAGGACGTTCGCGCAGGGGCGGCAAGTGGATGCGATGCCCACAGAGGCGGAAGTACAGATCCCGCCGAAAGCGTCCGTCGGTGATGCGCGTCTCGAGATCCAAACTGGTGGCCGCAACCACCCGGATGTCGGCGTGTTCGACCTGATCCGAGCCCACGGCGCTGTACTCTCCCTCTTGCAGCAGGCGCAGGAGTTTGACCTGGGAAGCGATCGACAAATCACCGACCTCGTCAAGAAAGAGCGTGCCTTTTGCCGCTTTTTCAACCAAACCGGCGCGGTCTGTTGCAGCCCCGGTGTAGGACCCGCGCTTGTGGCCGAACAGAGTGTCGGTGAACAGGTTGTCATCCAAGCCGCCGATGTTGCAGGCGACAAAGGGCCCGGTGCGCGTACTTGAGGCATGGATCGCGTGGGCGATGAGCTCTTTGCCGGTGCCGGTTTCGCCGGTGATGATCGCGGGATTGGCGGAGTGACCGACTGCCTCGACGTATTGGAAGATGCGGTACATGGTCCGGCTGACGGTCGCGAATTTTGCAAAGACCTCGGGCTTGTTCAGGGTTTCACGGAGCGTGCCCTGGTCGACCATCTCTTGGTTTGCGGTACGGTATTGTACCGCTCGGCTGACCGCGGCCTGCAAGGCCTTCGGATCGACCGGTTTTACCAAGTAATCGAAGGCTCCTTGTTTCACCAGACGAACCGCAACCGTCGCATCGCCAGTGCCCGTGACCACGATCACCGGCACTTCCGGATGATCATGGGCCAACATCGGCAGCAGGCTTTCACCCGAGATGTGCGGTAGATTCAAATCCAACAACACCACATCGATGTGGTTGTTGTTGAGCATCTGGGTAAGTTCGCGCGGGTCCGACAAAGGCACCACGTGATAGCTATTGCGAAGGATCGCCGTCATCACGCGCAGCGCGATAGCATCATCCTCGATGAGCAGGACGGAAGGTTGCGTTGACATTATAGGGCCGCCATTACCAAGGGTTTGCTTTTCATGATGGCGGTTAGGGAGTCTTGGTGCAACCAGCATTGCAGGAACATAAGGGATACTTTGTAGCACATCTCGTAGCCCGCTTGTAATTCAACGTGACGAGCTGCAAGTGATTACCTGATCTCGAACTCGGTCAAAACGCTTGCCCTTCGTGCGTGACTTTGTTGGCTAGTGGAGTGGACCGTCGCACCCTGATCACGCGTGGAGTAGGTGTCGTCGCGGTGCTCGCGGTGATCGTCGCCTTCCTTACTTTCAAGGTGCGCGTCGCTATCGCCGGAGGGAAATATATTTTATTCCTAGCCCTGATCGTGGGCGTGGTGTGGATGGCCAGTCGGGCTTTGAAACGTTAAGAAGAACCTCTCGGCTTATCTGCGACCGGCTCTCAGGCACAGGGTCAAACCAATAAGCATCAACATCGTTGCGAGGCTGGTTCCACAGCGGTTGCCGCCGCTTGCTTCAGGTTCCATGGCACCGGCCGGAACAAGCACGGGCGACTCTGTGGCGGGCCCGACGGTGATGACCACGTCATCGACTGCTGACAACGCGGAATCATCGGCTGTCAGGCGGAGCACATACATGCCGGCCGCGCTGAACGAAGCACTGGTCGTGGTCGCCCGCGCAGAGCCAAAGGTCACCGTGCCGGGACCCGACACCTGACTCCAGTGGGTGGTGATGGCCGCTGGGGTGGGCAGTCCATCGTCGGTGACCGTGCCGGACAACAGCGCTGACGCGGGCAGGACCAGCGACATGTCGGCGCCGGCGGACACCGTGGGCGCGACATTGGTCACGGGTACGACCCTGAGATGTCCTTCGACCGCCGTGTTTCCCGAATAGCCGATGTGGACCCGGCCGAAGGTGTCCATGTCGCCGGTCAGGGAGGTGACTTTGTCGAACAGGCCGAGCGGGTAGTCGGCGCAGCGATCCCAGGTCGCGCCGCTGTCGGTTGAGCGGTACAGGCCCCACTGATCAGCGCGGCGACCGAAGGCATAGATCGTGGGATAGGCTGATCCCGTTGCCGCCTTGCCGAAGCCAAAGGCCCA
>JANYGY010000241.1 GCA_025362255.1 Planctomycetales bacterium | reverse complement strand
GTCGGCGGTGTTGCTGATCATGTCCACCTCGCTGTTCGACTGTCGCGCTCCTGGTCGGTCGCTGACTTGGTGAAGAATATCAAAACCGCCTCCAGCAAATGGGTGAAGACGCAGGCGGCCTCGCTCCACGACTTTGCGTGGCAGCACGGCTATGGCGCTTTCTCGGTCGGGATGAGTCAACGGGAGGCGCTGATTCACTACCTCGACAGCCAAGTAGAGCATCATCGAACGAGTACGTTTCAAGACGAATACCGCGACTTCCTTGCGAAATACGGCATCGACTACGATGAACGCTATGTCTGGGATTAACACGACGACCTGGATGTACCCATGAACGACCCACATCTCACCCGCCGCGAACTGCTGGGCCGGACTGCCGCCCTGTTAGGCACTGCGGCTTTTGGCAACGTGTTCGGCAGCCGACTCTACGGCGCAGACCCCGCGCCGTGGATGCCGGGGCAGACGCACTTTCCGGCCAAGGCCAAGCAGGTGATCTACCTGCATATGGTCGGTGGGCCGTCGCAGATGGATATGTTCGATCACAAGCCGCAGATGCAGGCGATGTTCGATAAAGACCTGCCGGATTCGATCCGTAAAGGTCAGCGTTTGACGACGATGAGTTCCGGGCAGACGCGCTTTCCGGTGGCGCCGTCGAAGTACACCTTCACGCGTTCGGGAGCCTGCGGCATGTGGGTCACCGACTTGCTGCCGAAGCTGGCCAAGCGTGCTGATGACATCTGCTGGATTCGTTCGCTGCACACCGAGGCGATCAATCATGAGCCGGCCATCACCCACATGCAGACGGGCAATCAGATCTCTGGTCGGCCGTGCTTGGGGGCGTGGGCTTCTTATGCGCTGGGGTCGCTGAACGCGAATCTGCCGACGTTCGTCGTGCTGGTGGCGACGCCGAGCAATCGTGAGCAAGAGCAGGCGATTTCTGCGCGGTTGTGGTCGTCGGGATATTTGCCCGGCGAACATGCGGGCGTGTCGTTTCGTAGTCATGGCGACCCGATCCTGTTCATCAACAATCCTGATGGCGTGTCGCCCGAGGTCCGGCGCGAGACGCTGGATGGCATCGCCAAGCTGAATGAAATCGCGTATCAGCGGTCGCTCGATCCCGAGACGCGCACGCGCACGCTGCAATACGAGATGGCCAAC
Source organism: Planctomycetales bacterium (assembly GCA_025362255.1). GTDB lineage: Bacteria > Planctomycetota > UBA11346 > UBA11346 > UBA11346 > CAIUVD01. The sequence continues at coordinate 5,094 of JANYGY010000241.1, read as the reverse complement.
CGCATGCAGGCCAGCGTGCCGGAATTGACGGCGATCGCCAATGAGCCGGACAGCGTCATGCAGCTGTACGGCGATCAGGCGCGGATCCCCGGAACCTTCGCCAACTCGGCGCTGATGGCCCGGCGATTGGTCGAACGCGGCGTGCGCTTTGTGCAGGTGTACCACAACAACTGGGACCATCACGCCAATGTCGGTGGGCGCATGCCGAGCCAATGTCGTGACATCGATCAGCCCTGCGCGGGTCTGATCGAGGACCTCAAGCAGCGCGGCCTACTCGATAGCACGTTGATCATCTGGGGCGGTGAATTCGGCCGCACCATTTATTCGCAAGGCGGCCTGACGGTGGACAATTACGGTCGCGATCACCACCCGCGCTGCTTCACCATGTGGATGTGCGGCGGCGGGGCCAAGGGCGGCGTGATCCACGGCGAGACCGATGATTTTAGTTACAACATCGTCAAAGACCCGGTGCACGTACGCGACTTCCACGCCACCGTGCTGCGCCTGCTGGGATTCGACCATCAACGCCTGTCGTACCGTTATCAAGGTCTCGATGGTCGCCTTACCGGCGTTGAACCAGCACAAGTGGTCAAAGCGTTGGTGAGTTGATCCAGCTCCTTCGCCGGTGGTGGCCGTGAGATCAGCAGCGCGCCGAGCATCGTCACCGTGATCCCGCACCAGCCGAGGGAACCCAGGTGCTCATTCAAGACTACCCAGCCGAGCAGCGCGGTGAGCGCGGGGGCGACCGTGCCCAGCACAGCGGCGCGTGCGGCCCCGAGGTTCACCAAGGCGATGGCGGCCAACAGCACGGGAATGACGGTGGCGAACAGGGCTAATGCCGCTCCATAGCCGAGGGTTGCCGCACTCGGGTGCAGGGTGGCTTGAGGTTCGATAATCAGCGCGTGAATACCGCTGGTGGTTGCGGCCCCGATCATCGCGATGGCCATCGCGCGCGTGCTGCCGACGCGTTTGACCACGTCCTCAATCAGCACCAGATGAACTGCAAAAGCCACCGCACTGGTCGCGACCAGGAGCACGCCGACGGCGTTCGCCGTCTGGATGCGATCGCCCCAGGTTAGCAGGATGCCGCCATAGGTCGCCACCAACGCCAGGAAGACATTACGATCCACCCCGCGCTTACCGCGCAGAAGGGCCAGGCCGACCACCACCGTGGGATACATGAAGAGCACAACCCGTTCGAGGGCAGCGTCGATAAACCGTAAGCCGGAAAAGTCCAACCAGCTGGCGATGTGGTAGCCCAACACCCCGAGCAGCAGCAGCCGGAGGCGTTCACCACGTGCGATAGCCCCATCACGATGCGCATACCACCCAGCGATCAGCGCGAAGCACGGCAGGCTCCAGGCCATGCGCCACGCGAGCAGATCGGTGGCTCCGCTGCCATGGCTGTAGGCCAGGCGAACCAGCACGGCTTTGCCGGCGAATAAAATGGCGGCGGATATTCCGCAGACGGTTCCGATGACACGAGGCGACATGATCGACTTCCCATACCGGAACAGTTGGTCACCCGCTGCGCGGCCGGCCCCGCACAGCGGGGAGGGCGTCAAAACGCCGCAGCCCGCTCTGATGAGCGGGCTGCGGCTTGGTCATTCACGACAACGCAGCGAGCTCACCTCAGATGAGGGAGCGTAAGCCAACGAGTCATGATGACGGAGATAACCATGAAAAAATGTATAGGAGCCCGTGAGTGATTGGCCAGCGCTCAGAAAGAAAAGCCCGTCGCTCATCTTGAGCGTGCCACTGCCGCGATCCGTATTTGGCCTCAAAATAAAAAAAATCGGCCCGCGCTCATTGCAGCGCAGGCCGATTCGCCAGCAAACTATAAGAGTTTACTTACTGGCTTTCTTGGCCGTCTTTGCGGCCTTCTTTTCCTTCGGGGAGAGCAATGGAGCCTTCTTGGACTCCTTCTTTGTCTGCTTCTCTTTGACCATGATGAGATTCCTCGTCGCGGGGTGAGTCTGAGAAATAACTTCTCGCGGGCGCAAGGCCAGCGGGTGCCGAGCTGCCGACCGCAGGGCGGTGCTTATCCGTTGCGCCTCACAGGCCGAGCCAGATTCCGCCGATCACCAAAGCCAAGCCGACCGCCCGATACACCAACGCGTCCGCTGGGCCTATCGCGACAGGCCGACGCATCATCGCGCCGAGCACACTCGATTCGGCTTGCCGAAGGAACCCGGGAATCAGCAACAAGATCATTCCCAGCAGCAGACTCAGACCGATCGCCCACGTCATCACCACTGCTTGCGCGAACAGGGTGTGGATGGTGGCACCGGCCAGACCATAGGTTGCCAAGACGATCACCGCGGCAGTCATCGCATAAACCAGATCTAGCGGGCGCACGCGCACCTGGGCCGCCGGGGTGCGCTCGGCGACCTTGGCCATGATTGCCAAGCGCAGAGCCACATGATGGTCGATATGCCGCCGCGACAGCCGGCGCAGGTCGGCGTCTACCTCGTGCAAATGTTCTGCCTGACGAGCTAATTCAGGGCGACCAGCCGTCAAAGCCGCAAGAGCTGCCGCCTGGTCGGGAGGCAATACGCCATCGAGATCACGTTGCTGGAGGAGGTCGACGGAAACCATCAGAGCTAAGACGTCGGCATGACGCCCGACCGGACGGTTTTTTTTCAACCGCCGGCTTTTTCAACCGCCGCCGACCAGGGTCACGATCTCAACCACATCGGCGGTGAGCAGGACATGCGTCTCATGCTGCAAACGGCGAACAAGGTCGCCGTTGACCTCCACCGCGACCCGGGTGCTCGGCAGATTCAGGCTGAGGAGCAAGGCGCTGATCGTCGCGCCCCCAGCGATCTCGCGAATTTCGCCGTTCAGAGTTATTTGCATATGGATTCAGCCTTCTGAAATGACGGCAAAAGGCAGCAGTTGCAGTTCGCGCGCCTGTGCGAGGACCAGCGGGAGGTCTTCGGCAAGCAGCGGCCCGCAAGCATTTTCTCGCCCCAGACTGACCAGCGCCACCAGCAGATTGCGCCGAAAGCGTTCGTATCCCAGACGCCGGATCGCGCGCCCGGCAAAGTGCAGGTCGAAGGTGTCGGCAGTCACCGCGAGCACGTCGTCATCGCGATCGTCCCCCTGCAGACGAGGATCCGCCGCCGGCGGGGCGAAGCGATTCCACGGGCAGGCTTCCTGGCACAGATCGCACCCGAACCACCACCCTTGAAACCGTCGCGCCAAAGCCTGCGGAATGACACCCTGATGCTCGATCGTGAGGTAGCTGATGCAGCGTTCGGTGAGCACCCGCCGATCGATCAAGGCCGCCGTCGGACAACGCTGTTCGCACGCGGTGCATGCGCCGCAGCGATCGGCGCGCTTGCCGGCATCATGGCGCTCGATCAACGCCTCGGTCAGCAATACCCCCAACAGACGATACGAACCCGCAGTCGGATCGATGATCAAGGCATTACGCCCCAGCCAGCCGAGTCCGGCGAGTTGCGCAAGAACGCGTTCAGACACGGGTGCGGAATCGACACAGGCGCGCTGGTTGACGCCGAGGGCTTTACCGATGCGCGCCAATTTCAGGCGCAGAATCTCATGATAATCCTTGCCCGCTGCGTAGCGCGCCCGGCGCAAATGACCGCTGCCCGATGTCGGCTGATAATGCCAAGCGACCACCACCAGCGACTGGGCGGTAGGCATCAGTGCGGTGGGATTGAGCCGCATGTCGCCCTGTTTGACCAGCCAATCCAGATCGCCTACGCCATCAGCGAACATCTGCGCCAGGGGCGCCGGATCCAAGCGCGCCGGAGGCTCGATGACCGCCAGCGCCGTGAGCCCCTCGCGCGTCGCGAGCGACTGTAGTTGGATGTACGGCACCATTTCGATGGGTGGATCTTCCGCCACACGCACTTCAGACAACCGGCTTGAGCCGTTTGGCTCGGCGGCCATGCTGCTCCCTCGCTCATGCCGATTCATGCTCTCGCCGTCATCGATCCCGCTGCTGAGGTCCACCCGGACGCCATCATCGGCCCCTTTTGCGTGGTCCAGGGCAAAGCCCGGATCGAGGCTGGCGCAGAATTACGCAACCATGTGACGGTTTACGGGCGGACGACGATCGGCTCGGGCTCGATCCTCTTTCCCGGGTGCGTGGTCGGCTCTGATCCGCAAGACCTGAAGTACCGAGGCGAAGACAGCGAGACGATCATCGGCCGCGAGGTCCGCATCCACGAATGTGCGACCGTTTCAAAAGGCACCGCGTCGGGCGGGATGAAGACCTCGATCGCCGATCACACGATGGTCATGGCCTATGCTCACGTCGGGCATGACTGCCACATCGGGGCCCATGTCGTCATCGCCAACAACGCTCAGATCGCCGGTCATGTCATCATCGGCCGCAAAGCGATCATCGGCGGCATGGTCGGCATCCACCATTTTGCGACCGTCGGCGAACTGACGATCGTCAGCGGCATGGCCGGGGTCCGCTTCGATCTGCCGCCCTACATGATGGCCGAAGGCACGCCCGCCGAACCGCGCAACATCAACATCATCGGCTGCCGCCGCGATGGGATGTCCGACGAGGCGATCCGCCAATTGCGCGACATCTTCAAGGTTCTCTATTTCGATCGCGAAAAAAATGGCACCCCCCTGCAAGAATCGCTGATCAAAGCCCGGGAATTGATCGGGGACGAAGTCGGCAGCCCGGCCGCCAGGCTGATCGCGTGGCAACAGGAACACCTTGAGACCAACATCAAAGGCCGTGTCCAAGAAGCCCGCCGCCAGCCCGCCGCGGCCGCGGTTATCCCGCCGGCTTGATTTTCATATCCGCTAACTTGTTTTTTATTTCCGCTAACTAGTCTGCCAAACGAATTACGAAAAAGGGTTCCCATGAGCATTCACGGTACGTTCGTCAGCAAAGGTGGCTTCTCCAAGCACCGCAACGTTCTTAATCGCGCTGAGCGCATCGAACGCCTCAAGGGCGAAGACCGTTGGGTTCTCGACAAGAACTCGGTCTTCTGCCTGCCGAAAGTGCGCAACATCAAGATGGGGTAAGACCCGGCTCAAGTCGGGAATTTGAATCCCGGCACGAACTTTTGCGCCTACCACACAGCCCTCGCCGGAATCCGG
>JANYGY010000233.1 GCA_025362255.1 Planctomycetales bacterium | reverse complement strand
CGGCGCAGACCAGCGGCACCGACCACCGGTTCGTAACGCGCCGCGAGTTGAGCCCGGCGCGCATTCCACGATTCGAGCCGGCGCAGTTTGACCCGCAGCAAGGCCGCCTGCAATTCGTCGAGACGACTGTTGCGGCCGGTGACCTCGCACACGTAGCGCTGTTTCGAACCGTAATTGCGCCGCACACGCACGGCTTCGGCCAACGTCGGATCCGCGGTGGTGATCGCGCCCGCTTCACCCGCTGCGCCGAGATTCTTGGTCGGATAGAAACTCCAGGCCACGATGTCGCCATGGCTGCCGATGCGCCGGCCGTGGTAGCGTGCGCCATGGCACTGGGCGGCGTCCTCGACCACTTTCAATCCGTGGCGACGAGCGATCGCCAGCAGCGGATCCATATCGGCCGGAAGACCGTAGAGATGCACCGGCATCAACGCCCGCGTGCGCGGTGTGATGGCCCGTTCGACCAGCGCCGGATCCAGATTGCAGGTACCCTCAAGCGGCTCGACCGGAATCGGACGCGCACCGATCTGGCTGATCGCGAGGAACGTCGCGATGTAGGTGTTGGCCGGCACGATCACGTCATCGCCGGCGCCGATGCCGCACACCTGCAGACCGAGCACCAGGGCTTCGAGGCCGTTGGCGACGCCCACCGCATACGGTGCCTCGCAAAACGCCGCCCATTCATGCTCGAAGGCTTCGACCTCGGGTCCGAGCACGTAATGGCCCTTAGCCAGCACGCGAGTGGCGGCCGCGACCAGCTCGACGTCCTGTTGCGCGTGCAGGCCGCCAAGATCGGCGAACGTGATAGGCGGAACCGTCATGCGAAGAGTGCCCGGAAGTCATCCGGAGTGCGCACGTATTCAGCCGGGTCGAGCCGACCGCTGGCGATGAACACCCAGCGGGTGCCGGCATCAAGCGCTTGCTGATGGCTCCACACCATCGGCTCGATGTGCAGGGCGAAGCGCGGATCATCGAGGATGACCGTCTCGGTGCGGCCATGCCCGTCGTCGAGCGGCACGCTGAGCCGGCCGCTGAGGCAGACCAGGATCTGATGTTGTTCGCGATGCGCATGCGCGCCGCGGATGGTGCCGGCAGGGACATCGTGGATCCAGTAGACGCGCTTCGGCACGAACGGGAATTCGTGCTCATCGATCGCGGTGAGGGCGCCACGCGGGTCGACATGCGTCGGTGGGGTGAGGATGTGCCAGCTCATCGGATTCCTCCGCTGCCCGCGCCAACGCGAGCGTATTCCTCGGGCAGGCCGATGTCATTCCAGGTTTCATCGAGGTGATAGCCGCCAAGGCTTTCGCCGCGCTTCAGGCAGTCGTCGAAGAGTTCGGTGATCGGATAGAGCCGATCCCCCGGGATGCGTGCCAGCAGGCGCGGCTCGATGGCGTAGATGCCGGCGTTGATCGCGTACGACAGCATCGGCTTTTCACGCAACGCGGTGATCCGCCCGGCGGTGGTGTCGACGACGCCGAAGGGGACCTTCACCACGTGGTCGCGCAACGCGATGGTCGCGGCGTGCGCGCCTTGCTGATGGAAGGCGAGCATCCGGGTGAGGTTGACGGCGGTGACCAGATCGCCGTTCATCACCAGCAACGGTGCGGTCGGCGTTTCGCGGATCAGCGACAGCGCGCCGCCGGTGCCCAAGGGAACATCTTCGCGCAGGTAATCGATGCGGCAGCGAAAGCGCGTGCCATCGCGGAAATGATCTTCGATCATCTGCCCAAGATAACCGACGCTGAGGAAGATCCGCTGGACCCCATGGCCGACCAGCAGATGCACGAGGTGTTCGAGAATCGGCCGGTCGCCAACCGGCAGCATCGGCTTGGGAATCGCCTGGGTCAGTTCGCCCAGACGCTCGCCTTTGCCGCCAGCCATGATCACCGCCCACGACGCACAGTGCTGCTCGCGAAGAGCACCATGCAAGGTGTGCAGGTCGACGACCACGCCGGCGTCGTCGACCACCGGTACGCATTTGAAGGTCCGCCCGAGCATCAGGCGCACGGCATCGGCGCGGGTTGCCGTTGGCGGCAGACTGGTGAAGCGCGGGTTGCCGATCTCGTTGACCGGCGTGCTCAGCGGCTTGCCGGCAAGGATCGCGCGCCGCAGATCACCGTCGGTGATCACCGACAGCAGCCGACGTCCCGGCCCGCAAACGAGCGCGACTTCGAGGCCGGCTTCGTCGATGCGGCGCATGGCTTCGAGCAACGGTGTATCAGCAGTGATGATGAGGCGTTCGATCATGGAAGAGTTCAGAGGTAAAGAATGTCAGTTAGGCAACCGGTTCACGATACGCTTGAAACCACCGCGGGGCGCGGCCACTGCGCGCGCTCCAGCGGGCCGCGAGATCCGCGTGGCGGACGGGATCGGCAATCAGGCCGGCGATCCTGAATTCGGCGTCCCCACGACCGATGCGTCGTTTGTAGGCGAGCAGCGGATCCGCCGGGTCATTGGTTGTGCCGCCACCGAGATGGATGCCGGCACAGCCGTGCGCCGCGGCCCACGTCACCGCGGCGCTGAACAGCAGATGACCTGAACTGTTGTGCGCTGAGTCATGCCGCGCGCTGAGGTGGTAGTGCGCCCAGCGCGGGCCGCGCAGCACCTGAGCCGCGTTGACCAGCAGCCCGGCGGCGTCGTGCACTGTGACCAGAGCGAGTTTTTTCTCGCTGATCGTCGGAGCATCGAGGCGGCTGAGCTGAGCGAAATAGCGATCGCCAAACCGGTAATCGCCGGTGGCGTGCAGGCGCTCCATCGTGGTCGCGTACAAGGCGCGAAAGCCCGTCTGCTGTTCCGCCGTCGGGGCCGCAATGACAGACACCTGATGACCGAGCCGTTCGGCGCGCGCGATCTGCGAGCGGTGGGTCGCGCAGCGACCACCGGCAAACGCCCCCGCGACCCCTGCATCCAGCGGAATCCACACCGTCGGGTGCGGCGTACCGATCAGCCACGCGGGTTCCACGTGCAGTGGAATAAACGGATGCAGCCGCATGAACACATTCACCACTCCCGCCTGCGCCAATGCCTTGAGCAGCTGCGGCCACAACTGTGCGCCAGCGCCACGACTCAATGGCGCGCCATAACCGTTGGGAATTTCAGCGTCGTAACCCGGCTGATCGAGCCACGCCGGCAAGCGACGTCGAATCAGGGTCAGGGCGAGAGATGCGTCTCCATCGGACACGAGCCACAGTTCAGGGTGGACGTCGGCATTCGCGGCTGAGTCATCGGTGACCGCTACTGCCGCAACATACGCGGGGTCGTGATAGACATCCGCTTCGGAAAAATCAGCGAGCGCGGTGCACCAGGCGTCGGCGTCGCGCGCCGGAATGACGCGGCAATCAGTCATCACACGACGTGCGTTCGATCACCCGGGCGTGGGGAAATCGAGCGAGGACGGTGGCGACGCGGGCGACGTACGCGTCACGCTGGGCGGCGTCGACTGCCACCGGCAGCGTCAACGTCTGCGCGGATGCTCGCTGGGCGCCGGCGGCGCCTGACCAGGCGCCGTTCGGCCAATGAATCGGCGCCAGGATTCCCGCAGCGTGCAGGGCCGCGCGGCAGGCATCTCGTTCGGCGATCGGCAGCGCCAAGCGCACGCCATTCGCGCCGAGCGCGGGAATCCACGCTTCAGCTGCGCGCGCGGTCAAACTCCTGACCAGCGCCCGGGCGGTCGCTTGGCGGTCGCTGCGAATGCGCGCGTTCGACTGGGCCAGCAAGCTGCGCCCCAGCACCGACATCGCCCGCGGAATCAACGGCGTGCCGACGGCGTCCTCAGCAAGCGGCACCAGCGCGAGCGAGGCGGCTTCGAGCTGGGGATGTTCGCTCAGTCCACGTGCTGATCGCACGGCGGCGGCAGCCAGTTGCAGCGCGGCATGGCGGGCGTCGGGAGGATTGCGCCCCGTGACAAGCGACTGCGCACCAGGCGCGATCAGCCAGCCGCCCTCGGCCGTGCCCAACCATTTGCGCGCCGAGCCGACGATCCACTGCGGGCGGGAATCAGGCGCGAGATCTGCCGGAAGACCAGCCCACAGGCAGCGGTCCTCAAGAATGAACGCACTGCCTGCGGCAGCGGCGACGTCGGCCATATCAGGGCCGGCCGCCACATCCCATACGAGGGCGACCGCAACGGCTGGATTCACGACCTCGGCCAGATGCCCAGGCCGGTACGCCTGCACGATGCAGCCGGCCGCGCGCAGCACATCGATCACCACCGGACAGATCGGATCGGGCACCAGCCAGGTGGATCGGCCCGATGAGCGCGCCGCCAACAGATACCCATCGCGGCCACTGGCGAGCCAGGCGATCGTCCGGCCGTCGACGGTGGTTTCATCCGCCGCGGGCGCGAACCATTCGTCCGCCAAGGGAGGATTTCCACCGATGAAACGTGGCCCAGCAGTCATGGTTTGATCAGGATCGCGGGATGCCGGACCTGCGCGGCCAGATGATCGAGCAAGCGCGGCACCGTGCGCCCATCACCGTAGGGATTGGTGTCGGGCGACGCCTGGTCGCGTTGAGCCAAAGCTTGCTGAACCGCAGCAATCAGGTGTGGACCATGAATCACTGGGCAATCGACGACGCTCGGCCCGCGCAGGCGACCGGCTTGGCGCGTGCCGACATCGACGGTCGGCGTCCCGAGCGAGGGCGCCTCGACCAAGCCGCTGCTGCTGTTGCCGACCACCACCCCGCACGCCGCGGTGAGCGCGCGAAAGAAATCGGCGCCGTGATTGGCCAACGGCACGATGCGGCCAGC
>JANYGY010000224.1 GCA_025362255.1 Planctomycetales bacterium | reverse complement strand
GGCTGGCTTGGTCTCGGATGGCATGCTCGGCGTTGTCGGAATGTCCGAATAGCGCTGCTATTCGGCGCATCCCTCCGCCTTGATCCTGCCATCCGATCCACATCGCCATCCTCGGTCGCCTATCTCCGACAGGCTCCCAGGCGGAGTGAATCCGCCGCTCGTCAGCCGCGGCCGAGTTCGCGGCCCCGGGTTTCGGCGGCGGCCACGGCGCGGGTCATCAAGCCAACGTAATCGCCGGCGTTGAGCACCTGCAACGCGGCCGCCGTGGTGCCCCCGGGGCTGGTCACCTGCTGGCGCAAGGTGGCTGCCTGGGCGACTCCCTGGGTCATCAGGTACGCCGCCGAACCGCTGAGCGTCTGGCCGACGAGCAGCGCGGCTTCATCGGCGCTGAAGCCCAGCGCCTGGGCGCCGGCGAGCAACGCTTCGGCGAATTGGAAAACGTAGGCCGGCCCCGAACCGCTGATCGCAGTGATCGCGTCCATGCGCTCCTCATCGGCGACGCGCAGCACTTTTCCGCACGGCGTGAACAGCGCCTCGGCCAACGCCAGATCCGCATCGGTAGCGTGGGCGCCTTTGCACAAGCCGACCATGCCTTGGCCGATCGCCAACGGAGTGTTCGGCATCGCCCGGATGACGCGCGCACCCGGCGGTAAGAACGCCGCGAGCTTGGCGCTGGTGGTGCCGGCAAGGATCGTAACCAGGACCTTTTTTGAGCTCCAACCCGGGGCGAGCGCGCTGACCACGGCGGCAGCCATCTGCGGTTTGATCGCCAGTACGATCAGCTCGCTCGCGGCGACCGCGGCAAGGTTGTCACTGGTCGTGACCGCGCCGAGGGATTGGAGAAACCCGTGCTTTGCCGGGTCCGGTTCAGCGATGGTCAGGCGTGGGCGGGGCTGCAACCCGGCGAGGCCCTTGACCATGGCGGTTGCCATGTTGCCGCCGCCGATGAATGAAATGGAGCTGAGGATGGTCATGTAAGTTGTCGCAGCAGTTGAGAAATTGAGTGAAGAATCACGGTGAAATACGGTTCCACCGCACGCCGGTGCGCGGCTGGGCCATCCACGGATTCACCGCGTCACGCCAGCGCAGGTAGTGCGTGGTCTGCTGATGGGCGGTGAAATCCGCCGGGGTGCGATAGGCCTCGTACAGATGGAACCGATCGGGCAGCTCGGTCGATTGCGCGACATCGAACTGCAGACAGCCGGGTTCGCGGCGTGAATGTTCGGCGTTGTCGCGGCTCGCGGCGATGAACGCGTCGCGCCGCTCGGGGCGGACGTTGATGGTGACGGTCACGACGTAGGTCATACAGGGCAGTCCGTAAAAATGGTCAGAGCAGCGCGAATGGTTGCGGGCAGCTCGGTCTTGGCGCGGGTGGCGCAGGCGATCGCCACATGGGTCTGGCGCACCTTGGCACATGATTCCGCGGCGCGGAAAAATTCGATCGCCATGGTGAAGCTGGTGGTGCCGATTTTTTCGCACGTCACGGCGAGTCGTAGCTCGTCGCCATGGCGCAGGGGGGCACGGAATTCGCAATCGAGGTGGACATACGGCAAGGCCAGCTCGCCAGCGCGGATCAGCGCCGCGAGATCGACTCCGACGGCAGCCAGGGACTCCTCGTAGGCGTGGTGCGCCAGGGCGACGATCCGCGGGCCGAAGACCACTCCGGCCGCGTCGCAATCGTCGAGCAGGATCCGCCGGTTGATCGTGGGCATGAACCGCATGCTAGGTGCCCTGTGAGTCCTGACGAGCACGTGTGGCAGGCGGACATCGCCCTCGACCTTCCGGGGCGCGAGTCGTACAGCTATTTGCTGCCGACCGGAGCCGTGGAAAAAGATCTGGAGATCGGCACCTGCGTCACGGTGCCGTTTGCCGGACGCACCGCGTGCGGCTTCGTTTTGGCGGTCGAGCGGCGGGCGCTGCCGAGCGGATTTATGCTCAAGGCGATCGACACGATCCATGCGGATGTGCGCCTGCCCCCGGCGTTGCTCGCGCTCATCCGCTGGGGTGCTCACTATTATCGCTGCGCGCTCGGCGAATTCCTCGCGGGCGCGGTGCCGGCGCCAGTACGCGACGGAGCCCAGCGCGAGCGCACCTGGCTGATCGCGCCGGTGGCTGGGTTCAGCGGAGACCTGACGCCGCGCCAACGGGTCGTGCTCGGCCTGTTGCCGCTGACCCCGACGCCGTTGGCCCGGGCGGTCGAGCTGGCGGCCTGCACCCGGGCGCTGCTCGACAAGCTGGTTGCGGCGGGGGCGGCAACCCTGACTGACGTCGTGCGCGACAAGGAGATCCGCCTGCAGGCACGCCACGAACGCTTCGCCCTGACGGCCGAGCAGCAGGTCGCGGTCGATGCGGTGGCGGCGGCGCTGACCGCGAACAAGCACGAGCCGTTTCTGCTCTATGGCGTGACCGGTTCCGGCAAAACGCTGGTCTATCTCGAGCTGGCCCAGCAGGTCATCGCCAGCGGTCGGCAAGTGCTGTACCTGCTGCCCGAGATCGGTCTCACGCCGCAATTGGCTGCCCGTGTGCGCACGCGCTTCCCCGATCTGGTGGTGTGGCATAGCGCCCAAGCCGATGGCGATCGCGCCGACAGCTGGCGGCGCTGTGCCCGGGGCGAGGTGCCGCTGGTGGTCGGCACGCGTTCAGCCCTGTTCGCGCCGCTGCCGAACCTCGGCCTGATCATCGTCGACGAAGAGCACGAAACGTCCTACAAGCAGGAGTCCGTGCCACGGTACCACGCCCGCGATCTGGCCCTGGTCTATGGTCGCCAGCTGAACATCCCGGTGATCCTCGGCTCGGCCACGCCGTCGCTCGAAAGCGTGCATAATGGCCGGGCGAAACGCTTCACCGTGCTGACGCTCAGGCAACGGCCTTTGGGAGGAAGTCTGCCGACGCCGATCCTGGTCGACATGCGCGAGGAGTGCCACGCGCAGAAATCCTCGGCCGTGCTGTCACGCGAACTGGTGACGCGGTTGGCCGGGGTGCGCGCTGCCGGCGAGCAGGCGATCGTGCTGCTCAATCGCCGTGGCTGGAGCCCGGTGGTATCGTGCAAGGCCTGTGGCGCGACGATCATGTGTCCGCATTGCGACATCTCGCTGACCTGGCACCGCGGCGCGAATGCCCTGCGCTGCCATTATTGCGCGCACCAAACCCCATTTCCCAAAACCTGTCCGACGTGCCAGGCGCCGGAACTGTCGACGCATGGTTTGGGTACCGAGCAGCTGGCCCACGCCCTCGCCCAAGCGGTGCCCGGCCTGGGCGTGCTGCGCGTCGATGCCGACACCGTGGGTGAGCGCCAAGGCCACGCGAAATTATTCCAAGCCTTTGCCGAAGGTCGCGCCGAGTGCCTGGTCGGCACCCAGATGGTCGCCAAGGGCCTGGATTTTCCACGCGTGACGCTGGTCGGCATCATCTGCGCCGACAAAGGCCTGGCGGTACCGGACTTCCGCGCCGCCGAAAAAACCTGGCAGCTCATCGCGCAAGTTTCGGGTCGCGCCGGACGGGGCGAGCGTCCCGGCACGGTGGTCGTGCAGGCGTTCGATACCGAGGCCCTCGCCCTGCGGGCGGCGCTCGAACACCGGCCCAAGACCTTCATCGACGCCGAATTGAAATTGCGCGAAGAATACGGCTATCCGCCCTACGCCGGCCTAGTGCGCATCTTATGGAGCGGCGAATCCGAAGCGAACGTTCAGCTCGTCGCCAACGAACACGGCGCGCGCCTGCGAGGCATCCTTGATGGCGCCGTCCTCCTCGGCCCGAATCCCGCCGGCGTGGCACTGCTGAAAAACCAGCACCGCTGGCACGCGCTGATCAAAGCCGCCACCCGCGGCGCCGCACAAAGCCTGCTCGATCGCCTCGAATCCGCCGGCGGACTGCCGCGCGCCAAAGGCGTGCACGTGGCGATCGACGTCGATCCCTACGTGACGTCGTAACCGGTGTACCTCCGGGAATTGATTTTGAGCAAGCCGGTAAAGAAGTGCGCAATGGCCGATGACCGTCGGCTCCGGTTTCAACGCATAACGCTTTAAAATTTCACCAAAGCAGGCAAAGGACTTTTCACTGAACCTGATGGGGGCTGGTCGCGTTAAACCTAAGGGCGCCCATGACCTGGTTCGGCTAGAGGTTCAATGCACCTAAAGAGGAGGATGAGGTGATAGGTCCGCTCAAAGCCCCCCTGAGCAAGCAACTGATCGTCCGACACAAGGGCGCCACAGGGAAATATCCGATTTGAACCATGAGGCGTCTCCCTATCTCGCTGCTGCTGCCTATTTTATTTGGATGTTCTAGTCAGTTGGATGAAAACATCCGCACCTCTCATTTGAATCGCGCATATTTAGTAGAAGAGGGAAAAATTACATCTAACATCAGGCGAAATGCACAATTACTGATACCTGGGCGAGACCGGAGCGATAATTACTTTAAAATAATTGTTTTCTGTAAGACTGAGGGAGATTCTAGTTGGCAAGTGCTGGTTCTTAACGCCGAAACCGAAGAACAGATGTGGTCATTATTAGTTTATGATAATAATGAGCCAATTGAGATTGTGCGAGAGTTTAAGATGGTGCCCCCTCGCCAGACTGTAAGTCTTGCGTTGAACTCGTTCAGGGAGGTTGCGTCAACTATATGGCGCGGTAATAATAGGCCTTCCGAAATCGATTTCCTGAACTCAAAATGTGAATATTTTTCAGGCGGTCGATTTTTGATGGTTCATGACGGAACTGACGGTGGCACGTGGGGCTTAGGGACCAATCCAGGTGGAGCCGTAGACCCTAAAAGGATTCTTTACCCGAGCATTGAGTGATTCAGTATAATTGTCTAAGGCGCAACGGTCGCCGATTCGAGTCAAGATCAGGAATAAATTTTATTGCCACGCAAATTTTATCGTTGCACATCAAATAGCCATGAAACAGGTCAAGATCAATCCATGAAATCTGTTATTTTTCTCACAATTTTACATTTTCTTTTCGCGTGTTCAAATCACGTCGAGCAAAATTTTATCGCCACCCAACCTGACTCTAAAATTAATATAATTAAAAAAATTATGGCAGAGGTGGATAAAAACAAAAACCTCCTACTCCCGGGAAGTAGCTCAGATAGCAACGATCTATTTAGGATAATTTCCGTTAGCAAGGACGGCGGCGATACAAGTCCTGGCTGGAATGCGGTGCTTCTCAATGTTGATACTGAAGAGCAACTCTGGCTGATAAAAACTCATGAAAACGGCCTGCCCATCACGATCATGCGGGAGTTAAGAATGGTACCGCCGAAGCTAGCAAAAAGTCTAGCTCTTGCGTCATTTAGAGCAATTCCGTCGGCTCGCTGGGGTGACTCAAAATTGGGCGATCCAATGCCTGACGAGAATGATTTCCTGAACGCGAAAATAATATATTATTTAGATGGCCGATCATTTATTATAAAATCAAAAAATGGCGTGGAGTGGTGCGCGGGGACAAAATTAGATGGAAGCATTGATGTAGATAAAATAATTATTCCTTGTGCTGACTAAATAGTAGTGGCCTGTCTCGATGGCCATCATTTGAGATGAGCTATCCATTTTGTATAAAAAATTTCATTGAGGCAGACTCCTCAATGAATTTGATCCGATTTTCATGCCGACAAAGCCTGCACTGCCACAAGTAAAACAGCGGGTAAAATGTTCGAGGATATTTAATGTTTGGATGTGAACAGTTGAGCCAGCTTCAAATATTTTGGAGTCCCCAAGCGTGGCGGCATAGCACCGCACAAAAAAATAAATTGGGGTGATAGCCCTATTTTTGCAGGCTGACGCATCTCTCATTGATCAGGCTGGTGATGTTTGCAACGACCTGTGGGCCCACGTGAAGTGAACAGGAGTCACCGCGCAAAGCGCACGTCGGTGGCGCCGAGGCCGTGCAGCCAGGTGGTGATGACGGCTTCGCCGCGGGTGCGGGCTTTGCTGAGCAGGCCGAGGCGGATGGCTTCGTCTTCGGCTTCTTTGAAGGCCTGGAGTTCGGCGAGTTGGGCCATGCTGATCGACTCGCCGGGTGCTTGCAGGATGCCGTGGGTTTCCCAGATGTTCCACCGCCGAGGGTCGGAGCTGCGGTGGAGGACGCGCACCGGTGGCAGGGTGATCACGGCGGTGTCGCCGGTGCGCGTGACGGTCGCGCGGGTGAGGTCGAGGCCTAGCGCGATGCGTACTGGGATCACGGCTTTGAGGTAGCGTTCGGAATCGATGGTCGACACGTGCTGATAGCTGCCGATCTCGGTGGTCAGCAGGCGCAGTTCGCCGAGGGCGCGGATATCCGCCAGTTCCCAGGTCACGCTCGCGGCCGAGGTGGTCGGCGCGCGCGGCGGCAGGGCCAGCCATATGCCCGCGACCAGGCCGCCGAGGAACAGCAGTGAGAGGAACCACTTCATCCGCGACTTGCTGGCGCCGGTGGGGCAGAAGTGGCAGAAGGGGCAAGCGATGACGGGGGCGCAGCCGGCTCAACCGGCGCGGGCTCATCGTCGAAATCGACGATGATCTTCAGGTCGGACTCGCCAAGCAACCGGGGCAGCAGGCGCATGAGGGCGGCACGGGTGGTGTCGCGCACTTCGCGGTCGATGCCCAGTTCGGCGATCCGCGTCGGGGCTTCGCTCAGCGCATTGGTGCGCGCGGCCTGCACCGCAGCCATCTGGCCGGGGCCGGTATCGGTCATCCAGCGGGTGGTGCGGGTGTCGAGGATTTCAGCGGGCGCGACGGTGAAACCCGGCGGGAGCAGCCGGGGTGGGGGCAGGGTGATCGCGATCCGCCCCTGACGCAGGTGAATGCGTTCAGGCCCGATGGCGCTGAGATCGAATCCGTAATCACCGGTGACCAGCAACCGGCAGAGGATCTCGTCGGTGTTGCTGATGATCAGGCCATCGGCGCGCGCGGCGCCGCGTTGCACGGTGCGCACGACCACCTGCGCCGTGGCCAGATCCTGCACGTTGCGCAATTTGGAGGCGACCGCGCGTGGTCCCGGTAAAGGTGGCCCCATTACTGCGCGCAGCAGGCGATCGCCGATCAGCCAGCCGCTGGCGGTCACCGCGAGCAGGCCGAGCAACACCAGCAGCGGCCGTACGCTCCGCCGCATCAGCCATGCCGTGCCCGGACTCATTCGCTAGACCGTGGCCAAAGCATGGGCGATGGTCGCCCGTAAACCGTCTTCGCGGCGCAGGTACGCCAACGCCAGATTGCGCGCCATCCGTTTGAGCAGGGCCCGATCACTGGCCGCCGCGAGATACGGTTCGGCGCTGTATTCGCCGGCGATTTTAGCGCGCACTTCGAGATCCTGGCGGGTCACGCCAATGCCGCCAGAAAACAGGTCGAGGTAGCCGTGCACGCCGCTGGCCGTCCACCGGCCGAGCACATGACCGGGCAACGCGATCGCTTCGCAGGTCAAGCCCAGGCGCCGACCGATCAGCATCCACAAGGTCGTCAGCGCGATCGGCAGCCCGGTGCGGCGCTCGATGACCTCGGGCAGAAAGGAGTTCGCCGGATCGTCGTAGGCCTCGCGGTAACCGCTGAAACCGCAGTCGTCGCACAGGAATGAGGCGACTGTCCGGCCATCGGGGGCGGCGCCCGCAGCGATCCTGGCGCGCACCTGCGCCGCCAGGGCGTCGAGCTGCGGCGCGGCGTTGGCCGCATGGTCGCGGCGCGGCTGATGCAGGCGGGCGAGCAGCCACACGCCGGCTTCGAGATCCTCTGCCACCGCATAGGCATCGACCAGCGCCTCAGCGTCGGCGCGCAGCACGATGGCGGTCAGACGTTCGGGCACGTCGCCGTGTTCGACCGCCGCCAACCACGTCCGATCGAGCAGATAGGCATCGCTCTCCAAGCGCGCGCTGAGGGTGCTGCTGACCGACGGATCGGGGTCATTGAGCAACGACACCAGGGCCGCGAGTTCGCCGTTCATTGGTGCTCTTCCGGCTCGTCGTCGTCCTGGTCGTCGCTTTCGTCATTCGCGTCTTCGCTTTCGTCGCCGTCTTCGCCTTCGCCATCGTCGTGGGTCGAATACGCATCGTCTTCGTCCTCTTCCCAGATCGCATTGGCCATCGCGCCCAGGGCGAGCAGCGACCGGCCATCGGCCAGCGGCGACGGTCCCTGCAAGGCGCGGGCCACGGTGGGTCCCTCGGCCCAGCGATCGAGGGCCGCCTGGACGTCGTCGGCCAAGACTTCAGCGTCAGCGGTTTCGTCAGCCAGATGCAACGGCCCGAGGAATGGCAACGTCAGGAGCACCGCGCGGACCGCGTCCTCGGTCAGATGCTCGTTGCCGGTGTGCCGCAATTGCGCCGCGAGCTGCGCTCGCAGATGGCTGACCAGGGCGGTGAACGCCGAGGCTGCCGTGGGATCGTCGAGATAGCGGACCTTGACGATTTCGCGTTCGACATCGCCGTCGAGTCCGGCGGCGGTGAATTCCGCGCGCAGGTGCGGCAAAAGAAAAGCCGCAAGGAAACCGCGTTGTTCGGTACGCACGCGACCGCGGGCAACGACGTGCAGATAGCGTTCGACGAGTTCGTCGTCACGGCCGCCGGCGCTGTGGTAGCGGCGCAGGCATTCTTCGGCGAGTTGGCTGCGATCGCGTTTCAGGCGGCAAAACAGCAGGCGCCGCCATGCGTCGGGATCCTGGGGTCGAGCACTGGCGTAGCGGGTGAAGGCGTTTTCAGCGCCGGTCAGATCGTCGAGCGCCTCGCACGCTTGGCCGAGATCGAACCACGCGATCGGTGAGACATCGGTCGAGCCCGCCGACGCCGCGAGCAGCGCCCGCGCCGCGCGCAGCAGGCCCAGGCGCAACGCCAGCCGCCCCAATTGAGCGCAAATGAAGGGATGGCCGGAATCGTCACGATGTTCGGCCAACGCAGCCCACGGCACCTCATCTTCGTCATCGAGTTCCCGCCACCGGGTGCGCGCGACGGTCAGGGCGCTCGCCGGATCCTCGGCCTGATGTTCGAGGCGGTCGGCGATCTGCGCGGCGACCAGGAGGGCAGTCCGCCCAAAACGTTCGACCAAGCGTTCAAGGCCGCGCGCGCCACCCCAATGGGCGTGGCCGTTGAGCACCAGGCCATCGAGGAACCAGTGATCCAGCTCTTCGCTGCTGACTTCATGCGGCGGCTCGTCGGGTTCGGCGGCGGCTTCGATGTCGACGGATTCGATTTCACCTGGACCCGGTCCGACCAGCCACGTCGCGACCACGCCGGTGGCGCGATCGAATTCCAGATAGCAATCACGGCGCACGGTGGGCAGCCACGCCCACATCGCCATGACGCGGGTGTTGAGGATCGGATCCAGTTCACGCGCCTGCTCTGGTTGCAGATGCAGCCGCGCCCGCGCCAGGGCCACAAAGTCGCGCAAGGTAGCGGGAAAATGGCCGAAGATCACCACCAGGCCACCGACACGCACATGGCGACCCTGGTCATCGTGATCGATTTCCAAACCGGCGGCGACCAACGGCGGTGGACGCAACTGCGCGCTGCCGGCCTGACGTTGGCCGGCAGCGCGCAGCGTGGCGCGCTGGCGATGCCATTCGTGATCAAGAGCCAGCAGAGGCGTGGACATTGACGGGGCGACCTTTTATCTGACGGGCAACTGGTCTGACGGGCAGCGAATCACCGCAGCTTCGGCAGGATAGCACTGCGCTTCACGGCCACCAAGCCGTTTGCGCCGGTGCATCGTTGTGGCCTTTTCAAAGGGCGCAGGGTAGTCTCATCAGGTATGGTCTATCGGATCACTCTCTGGGGCGTGTTGACGCTGGTGCTGTTGGTCGGTCCCGGGCTCGCGCCGCTGCTCGCCGCTCGAGCGGTCGCGGCGGCCGAGACCGCGACCAGCAGCCCGTTGACCGCGGCGGTGGTCGGCCTGCCTGACAGCCCCGAAGGTCTGATCGGGGGCTCGGCGGTGATCGTGGCCCCCGGGTTTGCGCTCAGTCTGCAAGAGGCCTTCGCCAAACCGGTCGCCCCTGGTGAGCGCCGGCTGGTGATCCTGCCCGGAGGGGTGCGGCGGATGGCCACGGTCAGCCGCATCGACGAGCCGAGCACCGGCGTGCTGCTCGCCTTCGACACCACCGGTTTGATCCCGGTCGCATTGGCAGATGCCACCGATCTGACCATCGGCAGCACGGTGTGGACGGTCGGCAACAGCAGCGGCGCGATCGGCGATGACGGGGTGCCGGCAATCAGCCGCGGAATCGTCAGCGGCTTGTATCCGCTGCCGGAGGATGGTCCGCCGATGCGCGGTCGCGGTGGACGGATTCTCTCGCGGGTCGCCGGCCCGGTGTTCGAGATCGATGCCGCGGTCAATGATGGCGGCCAGGGCGGTGCGGTGCTGGATGCGAACGGCCGGCTGATCGGCTTGGCGAGCTTGGCGACCGCGCGTGAACGGCGCCTGGGCACGGCGGTGCCGCTGTCCCGCCTGATGCCGCTGATGATTACTTTGGGACGTAACGCCACCGGGGTTGATGGTGCGTTTCCAGTCCAGCTGCCTCCAGTTCAGCTGCCACCTGCCGCGGCGGTGCGCGATCTGCCGCCGCCGCCAGCGGGCTTGGCGCTGGTGGCCTTCAATCGGCTCAATGGCCTGGGTAATCCCGAGTCCACCGCGCGCCCGACGAAAACCGTCGATCAAGTGCCGATCTACGAACGCGAACGGCTCGAACGCTGGTGGGATCGCTATCACCACGATCAGCAGGTCCTGTGGACCGACAGCCCGTCAGCGGCATTGGTGATCGATCCCGCGAACGGGCTCCTGCTGACCGCGGCGGCCAACCTTCACGGCGGTGCAACCAGCGGCAGGGTGCTGCTGCCTGGCGGGGTCGAGGTGCCGTTCGTCGTGCGCGCGGTCGACATTCCGTTGGATCTCGCGCTGCTTGCCGCCACCGGCCCGTTGCCCTTGCCGGCAGTGGTGATCGCCGCCACCGGGCCCGTCGCCGGTGACGCCGTTGCGGTGGTCGCGCGGCATCGCCTGGATGCGCCCCCGACGCGCACCGCCGGCCATGTGAGTTGCACCCAGCGCCGACTCGATCGCGCCGACATTGGTTACCTGCAGATCGATGCGCGGGCGAATTACGCCAGCCTCGGCGGGGCGGTGGTCGACACCGCTGGTCGGGTCATCGGCATCGTCGTCAAATCCGGGCCGGAATCGCATTGGCTGATCAACAGCGGGGTGACCTTGGCGATCGACGGTACGACCATCGCCTCGGCGCTGCCCGCTTTGCTCGCCGGCACCACCCGCCAAAAGCTGCCGACGCTCGGCCTGGGTTTGCGTCTGAAGGAAGACCCCGAATCCCCCGGCTCGGTGATCATCCGCGCGATCATTCCCGGTACCGGGGCGGCGGTGTCCGAGCTGATGGTCGGCGACGCGCTGGTCAGCGTCGATGGCCGGCCCGCGATCTCGCCTCCGGCGCTCAGCCGCACGTTGCTCCGCCATCGGCCAGGCGACACGGTGCCGGTCGAAGTTCGCCGCAACGGCAAGCTGGTGATCGTGCTGGTCGAATTGCGTGAGTTTAACGGATGACTTTTCTTCACGAATTTCAGCACGATGTGATCCGCGTGGCGTTGGCGCTGACCCTGACGGCGTTGCTGGTGGCTGCGGCGGAGCCTGGGGCCGACGACCGCTATCTGGCTCCGTTCGTGTTCATCGGGTCTGGCTCCGGCGTGGTGGTGTCGACGAGCGGCGAGATCCTCACCAATTATCATGTCGCTGGCGAAATCTGCTCGCCCGCTTTGCCGGCGTTGACCGTCCGCCTGGCCGGCATCGGCGAATGGCCCGCGACCCTGATCGCTGCGGATCCGCTGGGCGACTTGGCGCTGATCCAACTGAATCCGGGATTTCCCGAAGTGACGGCCACCACCATCGCCGAGCAGATGCCGCTGCCGGGAACCCCGGTGATCGCCGTCGGCAATCCGTTCGGACTGGGCAATCTCGATGATCGAGCCTCGGTCAGCCGCGGTGTGCTGGGCACCGGGCGGGTGGTGCGCGGCAGCTATTCCGACTGCGTGCAACACGATGCGCCGGTGAATCCCGGCAATTCTGGCGGCCCGTTGTTCGACGAGCACGGACGCCTGCTGGGCATCAACGGCGCTATCCGCTCACGTTCAGGGTTTCGCATCAACAGCGGCATCGGCCTAGCGATCGCGGCGCCGCAACTCTCCTTGCTGCTGCCGGCCCTGCGCGCGGCGCGCGTCGACCACGGCGGCTGGTTGTGGCGCAGTGCGGCGCCCACGGCCCTGCGCTTGCGCACTGTCCTCGCAGGCGTGGTGGTCGAGGCCGGACCGCCGGCACTTCTTGCCGACGATGTGCTGGTGGCGATCGATGATCGGGCGTGTCCCAGCGTGGCCACCGCCACCGGTTTGTTCGCCACCCGGCCGTGGCATGCCGGCCTGACCGTACCAGTGCTCGTGCGTCGTGCGGGCAGTGAGGTGCTGGTTGAGGTGCCGGTCGAGCGCGCCGCCCTGCCCGGTCGCGCGTGGCATGGCTTGACCCTGGCTGAGCGCGCCGGGCAGGTGGTGATCGACGGGGCGGAGGTCGCCGGTCCGGCAGCTCTCGCCGGGGCGGTGGTCGGTGAAACCGTGCTGACGATCAATGGCGTGGTGATCGAGAACCGTCTCGCTGCCCTGCGCGCCACCGCAACCTTGGGCGTCGGTGATCGCCTGACGTTGGACCTCCGCCGAGCCGAGCCGCCGTTTCGGGAACATCAGGTGGTCTGCTTTCTTGCGCCAGAGCCCGACGGGGAATGACGGCTCTCGTGATGACAAGCGCAGCCAAGACCGTGTTGGCGGTGCTCGCCGGCGGCAGCTCGACGCGCATGGGGTGCGACAAGGCCAGCTTGCCGATGGGCGCCACCACGCTGCTCGCGCACCTCGCGGGCGTCGGCCAGGCGGCGGGCTTGGCGGTGCTGGTGTGTGGTCGCTCGCGGCCGATGGATTGGCCGTTGTCCGGAGTTGAATTCCTAGCCGATGCCGCCCCCGGCGAAGGCCCGCTGCGCGGTCTCGAAGCCGCTCTCACCCGCGGTCACGAGGTGCTCTTGATCGCGGGCGATCTTCCCGAAGTGACTGCTGCCGATGTGCGCTGGCTGCTCGCCCAGCCGAGCGCGCGCGACGGCGTGGCGACGATCATCGCGGGCCAGCTTCAGCCGTTGTTCAGCCGCTATACCCAAGCCTGCCGACCATTGGTCAGCGCCGAGCTGCGCGCCGGCCGCCGGTCACCGTTGGCGGTGCTGCGCGCGGGGGAATTCGCCCAGGCCGAGCCTGCGGCCGACCTCGCGATTCGGCTGAGGGATGTCGATACGCCCGCTGATTGGCAACGGGCGACCGCGCAAAGGCAGCGTGGTCAGTGATGGTCTGCGGCTGAATCGCGCTTAAAAGCTCGGCAGATGAAAATCCTCATCGCAGAAGATGACGCCGTAGTGCGTACCGTGTTGCGCCAGCTGGTGCTGCAACTCGGCGACGAACCCGTACTCGCGGTGGACGGCGAGCAGGCCTGGGAACTCCAGCAAGAGCATCACTGCGGCGCAGTGATCAGCGATTGGGTGATGCCGAAGTGCGATGGCCTTGAACTGCTGGCGCGCATCCGCGCGCTCGACTCCGGCCGTGGCTACACCTATTTCATCCTGCTCACGGCGAACGACGCGCCAACCGCCGTCGAGCAGGCGTTGGCGGCGGGCGTCGACGACCACCTGACCAAGCCGGTGCATCGCGGTGAACTCATGGCCCGGCTGGCGGTCGCTCGGCGGATCGTCGCGCTGCATCAGGACCTCGGTGACCGCAATCGCCAGCTCGCCGAAGCCAATCGCCGGATGCGTCGCGACTTGGCGGCGGCTGCCAGTGCGCAGAAAGCGCTGCTGCCCGGAGCATTGCCCGATCACCCCGGGCTGGTCCTCGGCTGGCGCTATCAACCGTGCGAAGAATGCGCTGGCGACCTGCTGAGCGTGCAGCGGATCGACGCCCATCGCATCGGCATGTTCCTCTTCGATGTCAGCGGCCACGGCGTCGCCTCGGCCCTGATGGCCGTGCAGGTCGCCCGGGTCTTGGCGGCCTTGATGATCACCGCGACCGCGCCCCTGACAGTCGCCCAGGCGCTCAATGCGACGTTTTATTCACCGGGTTCGCTGCGTTTTGTGACCCTGGTGTACGGGGTGCTCGACCTCCGCACTTGGCGTCTTGAACTGGTCTCTGCGGGACATCCGGCGCCGCTGCTGCGCCGGGCCGCCGGGGCGATGGAGAACCACGAGATCGTCGCCCATCCGCTGGGGCTCTTCCCCGCCGAACTGGCGCAATTCACCACCTGGGACGTCGCCCTTGAGCCCGGTGATCGCCTGCTGTTCGTCAGTGACGGCGTCCTTGAAGCCAACGGTTTTCCCGAGCACGACCTGACCAATCCCAGCGAAGCGTTCGGTGCTGCTCGCCTCGAACACATCTGGCAGGCCACCGGCACCGTCAGTGTTGAAGACGCGCTCACCACGGTCATGGACGAACTCGCCGGCTGGCGCGGCCGGGGTCGCCTTGACGACGACATCACCGCCCTGGCCGTGGGGCGGATGTCGAATCTATAGTGGCATGGGCGGCTCGCCCATGTGCGGGTGAAAATATTTATCGTCAGTCAAAGACGCATG
>JANYGY010000209.1 GCA_025362255.1 Planctomycetales bacterium | reverse complement strand
GCACCGGTGGAGGTGCTGAGGGCGACGCGGGTGCCATTGCGGTCGTGTTCGGCTAAGCGGGCTTTGGCCAAGGGAATCTCGGCGGCGTATTGCGGTAACCATTCGGCTTGCGCGACCAGCATCTCATCGGCGAGTTGCCAGACTTCTTCGGGGCTGCACACGGCACCCACGAGTGGATCGTGGAGCATGGCCAACTTCAGCAGATTGGCGTCGCCGGTACGGGCGGCTTCGACGGACATCTGCTGCACGCGAACTGAGGACGAGCACGTGGCCGCACAGCCCAGGGGCAGGTCGCCAACCTTCGGGCAATGGATGCCGGTGCGATCGACATAGCCAGGAATCTCGACCACGCAGCCATTGGGCAGATTGCTGATGTGGTGATCGTTGATCACATTGAAGTGACCACGGTAGATCCGGCCAGTTTCGAGTCCTTCGATGATGTATGAGCCGTGCTCTTCGCCGCGGTTCGTCGGTCCGAATTCTGGCGACTTGTCGGCCAACCAAGCCGGGTAGTCATGTTCGAACCAGTTGCGGCCTTCGGTGCAGATGCGCAGATAGCCGCCGGTTTCGCCGTGGATCCAGCATGAGGTGTCAATCCACTTAGCGATGTCCTGCGGGCGTTTGCGATACCACGCCAAGTATTCGCTGAGATGGCCGTTTGATTCGGTGGAATAGTAGCCAAATCGCTTGAGCACGTCGATCCGGACTTTTTCGCTCTTCTGATATTCGGGGTGCTTTTCAAAGAGTTCAGGCAGCAGGGGGATGAAATCCTTGCCGCGCCATTCGGCTTTGAGGAACCACGTCTGATGATTGAGTCCAGCGGCGATCACGTCGACATCACGGCGGTGGATGGTGTCGCCTTCCTTCAGGTGACCGTGCTCAATGGCCCACAGTTGGATGCAGTTGGCGATCTGCCAATGGGCGCCCTGGACACCATGGCACAGGCCGATGGTCTGCACGCCACCGTAGGTATTGCACAACCACGTGTTCATCGCCATGGGATTGGCGTAATTGAGCAAGATGGCGCCGGGTTTCGCATGGGCCTTGATGTCGGCGCACAGGCGCATGAACACCGGTGCATTGCGTTGGTGATACATGATGCCGCCGGCGCAAATCGTGTCGCCGACACACTGATCGATGCCGTATTTCAAAGGAATGTCGATGTCACCTTGGAAGGCTTCCAGGCCGCCGACGCGAAACGTTGAGATGACATAGTCGGCATCCTTCAAGGCTTCGACCTGATCGGTGGTCGCGTGCACGGTCGCGGCAAGATTATTCGATTCGATGTCCTTCCGGCAGAGGGTGGCGACCATCTCCAGATTCTTGGCGCTGGTATCCATGAAGCGGAACTTGGTCGCCGCGAATTCCGGAACCCCGAGGAAATCTTTGAGCAGGCCGCGGGTGAAACCCACCGAGCCGGCGCCGATGAAGGCGATTACCAAGGGTTGGGTGGACAGGTCGCGGAGCAGGGTGGTGCCCATGGGCTGGATCTCGCAGAGGAGTGGCGCAGACAAGGAGTGGAACAGGCGGGGTGGTCTGGGTCGATTTTAGGGATTCGGGGCGGATTCCCCAATGGTCCATGACGGTTGAGATGGTCTATTTGTGAATATGCTCAGGCCATGAACCACAGCTCCGTGATTCGCCAAATCGAGCAGGCCTGGGCTGGCGGGGGACAGCGCGGAATGCTGCTGCCATCCGGTCATGACGTCAGCATCGGCCTCGAAGAGCGGACGGCGCGCGATCGTTATGCGTGGGATGGAATGAAGCGTGGCAACGCCGAATGCGCGATCGTGCAGTACACGCTGACCGGTTGGGGCGCCTATGCGGATGCGCTCGGGCGGGTCGAGCGGGTGCCTGCGGGTTCATTCTTCATTTCGCTGGTGCCGAGTGTGCATCGCTATTTCCTGCCTGCCGAATCATCGGCTTGGCGCTTCTTTTACTTCATTTTTCAGCATCCATTCGCCATTGAACGGCTGCGGCAGAATATGCTCATCGGGGATGCCGTGCAGGTTGCAGAACCCGACCAACCATTCACAGCAAGCCTATTGCGATTGTGGACTGGGATCCGGCGCGGGGATTTCAAAGACGACTTGTCGATCGAACGGGGCATCATCGGCTTGGCGCTCGATCACGACCGGTTGCTGCGGGATCGCAGGGCCGGCCCGGAGGCCGGTGACGCCTTGCTGACCGAAGTAAGATCGGCGCTCATGCTCGATCCGACCCGACCGGTCCAGATCGCCGAATTGGCAGACGCTGCCGGAATGAGCCGCAGTGCGTATGCGCACCGCTTCGCCAAGCGCACCGGGCTTGCTCCGGCGCGGTACATCATGCAGGTCCGTCTTGGCGAAGTTCGCCGCGGCCTGCTTGAAGGCGATGAGTCTTTGAGCGTTCTAGCGGCGCGTACTGGGTTCGCCGACGCCAATCATCTGTGCAAGGCTTTTCGCCGGGCCTATCATCAATCTCCGGGTCAATACCGGCGGCAGATGGGCGGTTGAGGTTCCTCACCTGCGAGGATTCGGTCGGTGTCAGATGGCCTGCCTTGCGCCGCCGACAGAGGTCGGAGGATGCACGACCATGAAAGCCACGATCACTACGCCACGCGGCGATATCCACATCACCCTGTTCGAAAAGACGGCTCCTGCGACGGTCGCCAATTTCGTCAAATTGGCCAAATCCGGGTATTATGATGGATTGTCCTTTCACCGCGTGATCGCCAATTTCATGATCCAGGGCGGTTGCCCGAACAGCAAAGAAGGCGCCGCAGGCAGCCCCGGCACCGGCGGTCCTGGCTACAAGATCAAATGCGAGGTGGGCGCTAGCAATCCTGAACGCCACGAACCCGGTACGCTGAGCATGGCGCACGCTGGTCCGAACACTGGTGGCAGTCAATTCTTCGTGACCCACAAGGCGACCCCTCATCTCGATGGCGTGCACACCGTCTTCGGCCGGATCGATACACCCAAGGACCTCGACATCGTCAATGCCGTCAAGCAGGGCGATCGGTTCTCGGTTGTGATCAACGACTGACCCGGGCTGTTGGCCAACTTACGACATGCATTCCGCTCCGCTCGAATTGTCTTGCGCGCAAACCACATTCATCGAATTGCTGGTTGCGCGTCAGGCTCTGCGTTTTGGTGATTTCACCTTGAAATCTGGGCGTAAATCGCCCTATTTCATCAACACCGGATGCTTCAATCAGGGGGGCGACCTGGCCCGGCTTGGAGCTGCCTACGCGGCCACCATCCGCGCCAGGTTTGGCGATGATGTGGCGGTGGTGTTTGGACCAGCGTACAAGGGTATTCCTTTGGCGTTGGCGGCCAGTCAAGCCTATGAATCCTTGGTCGGACGTGAGGTCGGTTGGGCCTATGACCGAAAAGAAGCCAAGGATCATGGCGACGGCGGATTGTTCGTCGGCGCGTCTTTGAAGCCGGGCGTATCCGTAGTGATTGTCGATGATGTGTTGACCGCAGGCACCGCGATGCGCGAGACTTTCGCCAAGCTCGAGCCACTCGGAGTGATCATCAAAGGCGCCGTGGTCGCGGTCGATCGTCAAGAGCGAGGTCGTGGCCAACAGACGGCTCTCGAAGAAATAGCCGCCGAGACCGGGATCATCGTCGCCCCGATCATCACCATCAGCGAGGCAGTCGCCCATCTGCTGGCGCATGACGTCAACGGCACGCGGTTTCTTTCGCCGGCGGATGCCGCCCGGATCCACGCCCACCTCGCACCCGCGGCGGCCTGATGAACATCGAGCGACTCAACCAGGGCGTGCGCACGCTGCTGCTGGTCGGGCTGCTCGGGGTGTTCGTGTGGCTGCTGCTGAGTCACCTGCGTGATGATCGTGAAGCCCGCGGCTTCGGCCGTTTGCGCGTAGGTATCGGCCAGGATCCCGGGGTTCGCATCCTGATCGCCAATCGGCTGCCCCCCGAGCCGCAGAATACCCATGAGCGCGTGGCGATTGAAATCCTCCAGCCGGTCGAATTGGTGGCTCCGGATGATCCGCAGGGCAAACATGAATTCCTCAAGCCTGGAGCGGTCGTCAGAATAGACGTGTTGGGCAATGACGGGTTCCGATTATCGAGTCGCGATTGGTCTGATGGCTCAAAGGATCGCAATTGGGCGGTTCAGTCTTTTCTCCTGATTCCGCGTCAGACCCGGCCCGCGACCGACAATCGCACCGATCGCGAGGGCAATCCAACGGTTCCCAATCCGCGATTGTTCGAAGCTGCTGATCAGCGCGCGGTCTTTCGCCTCCAGGGCGTCGACCCCAAGAATCAGCCGCTTTATCGCGGCAGTCTGCAAGTGCTGTGGAACAGCCCCAAAGACCTGCAGCTGATCAATCATCTTCCCCTTGAAGCTTATCTCGAAGGCGTCATCGCGGTCGAGATGTCGCCGAGCTATCCACTAGAAGCCCTCAAGGCTCAAGCGATTGCCAGCCGTGGTTTCGCCTACTGCAAGGCCTCAGCCGCGTCGGCGGGCAAGCGCCCATTCGATCTGGTCGACACCCGCGAAGACCAAGAGTATCTGGGTGCCGGATTTTCCACTTTAGGAGTGGTCAAAGCCGTGCTCGAAACCCGGGGCGTGATTCCGACGATTCATGGGAATCCCTTCATCCCATTGTTCAGTGCAAGTTCGGGTGGCTACAGTGCCGCGATTGATGATGTCTTTCCCGGAGCCAGGGATCTGTACTCGCGGGAATCGCTGTCAGGCGTGATGCTCGCCAAACCGGATCCCTATTGTCTGCCTGGAGTCATTGCCTTGGGCAAGCAGGACACGCATTGGGAATCCGCCAACGACATTCTTTCGCAGGACATTCAGAAAAAGCTGGCTCAAGCGATGCAGGCGGCAGCTAATCAAAACGGCGGACAGCAGTTCGGCTTCATCAATCAGATCCGGGTCGGCCGGCGGGACCCGCGTTCAACCCGGGTGCAGACCGTCTTGGTTTCGCACACGGCAGCGACCAACGCGATCGAAATTCCGGCGGCGGTCTTCCGCTCGTTGATCGGGCCGCAACTGATCAAGGGTACTTTGTGGAGTCCTGAGAGTCCGAAAAAAGTAGAGGGTCTTGATCGTAAATTCCGTTGGCGGATCACCAGTTATGGCTGGGGCCATGGGGTCGGCATGAGTCAGGTCAGTGCGTGGCAGATGGCCCATCAAGGACTTTCGGCGCGCAACATCATCGACTTCTTCTACCAGGACACTGACCTGAAGGCCTTGTGGTGATCTGGTGGTGATCTTGTGGTGAAAGAGCGCGCCGCCGTCAGCTTTGATCTGGTGGCCCGTGAGGGTGACGCCCGAGCTGGCATCCTACATACTCCGCATGGCAGCATTCCGACTCCGGCATTCATGGCCGTGGCGACGTTGGGTGGCTTGAAAGGAGTGACGGTGCAACAGGCCGAGGAACTCGGCCAAGGCATCGTCTTGGGCAACACCTATCATCTTGCGCTACGTCCAGGAGCCGAGGCAGTCCATCACCTTGGTGGCCTGCACCGATTCAGCGGCTGGCGCGGACCGATGCTGACCGACTCTGGTGGATACCAGGTTTTTTCGTTGGCCAGCCAACGCAAGATCAGCGAAAACGGTGTCGCTTTTCGCAGCCATATCGATGGCGCGGCGTTTTTATTGACGCCTGAGGAATCAATCCGCATCCAGCGTCTGCTGGGGGCGGACATCATCATGGCGTTCGATGAATGTCCGCCGTCTGATGGCACGCGCGAAGTAGTCATCGCGGCCGTTGAACGAACGGCCCGCTGGCTGGCGCGATCGGTTGCGGCGTGGCGCGAGCCCGGTCCGATCGGAGGCTGCGCCAGCCAAGGACTCTACGGGATTGTCCAGGGAGGGTTGCATCGTGATCTGCGTGAACAATCAGCTGCAGACATTCTCACGCATGACTTGCCTGGATATGCCATCGGAGGTTTAGCCGTGGGCGAAGGCTTCGCCGAGCGCAACGCCGTCCTTGATTGGACGGTGCCCTTGCTGCCCGTCTCCAAGCCACGCTATTTGATGGGAGTTGGCACTCCCTTGGATCTGTTAGAGGCCGTCGCCCGGGGGATTGATCAATTTGATTGTGTCCTGCCTACGCGCATGGGTCGTCATGGCATCGC
>JANYGY010000151.1 GCA_025362255.1 Planctomycetales bacterium | reverse complement strand
AAGCCACTTTTAGTTTTGTTCAGTCGAATCACGACCAGCAAGTCGGCAAATAAGACGAGACGAAAAAGACGAAAAGCCGAATAAAAAGTCGCGCTAAAATAATGTCCGATGCGGGTGTAGCTCAGTGGTAGAGCGTCTGGTTCCCATCCAGAATATGAGGGTTCGATTCCCTTCACCCGCTCCAACCGTCCATTGCTGTCTCTCAGGCATAATTTTAAAAACAGTCCGCAGGGTGATGAACGACCGATGCCCCTCTATTCGATCCCGGTCGCTATCGCCTATCAGCTCGAAAATGATCCGCAGGAGATTCCGTATAGCATCGGAATCCAAGCCGTCGGCACGAGCACTCAGGCGGCGCAAGCGGTTAGCATGGTGCTGACCAAGGCCCTGATCCAGATCCGGCACCCAGGCAGCCAGGCCCGAATCCTTCAGGATCGGATCAAGATCGGGCAGTTGGGGCCGCAGATCGATGGCCCGTATGCCTACGTGTTCACCCAGGGCAATCACATTAATCAATTGGGATTCCCGTCGCGTATCGATCAGGATCGCGGCACCCAGTTGGATGAGGCCTTCACCGGTCTCGATACCGTCAACACCCTTGGGGTGCTGGTCGACTGCATCCATCTGGCCTACATCAATTCCACCGGTCTGGCGGCTTTCGCGGCGCACGCCACGCGCTTGAACATGCGCTTGTTCCGAATGTCAGATCCCTTGGCGAAGGTTTTTGAAATCACCGGTCTGACCCGGGCAGTGCCGTCGTATCAAGACCTGCCCTCGGCATTGGGTGCGCTGGTCCGCGAATCAGCCGCGCCGCGGGGCTGACCCTCTTCCAGCGCACCATCGGAATTTGCGCTACAAGGCCATCCGACGCCAGCGCAGCCAGCCGATCACGGTCGTGACGCCGAGCACCCCGACCGCGAGAAATCCCGGTTGGGCGCTCGCACTGACCAGCAATCGCGCCAGCAGACCGACGGCGAGCAACGGCACCACGGCCCACATCATCGCCTGGGCACCGACCACCGCCAACCGCGTGCGATCGGTCCAGCGCACGAATCGCGGCAGCCCGTAGAGCAGGCACAGCAACGGCAGCAGGGCGACGGCGATGCGATAGGCCAGAATCTGCCACCGCCGTTTGGCGTGGGTAACGATCAGCTCGTCACTGGTGCGCGAGTCATCGGCGCGCAGGACATTGACCAGCGCTTCGCGATCGAAGCGCAGCTCGAATCCGAGCTCCGCGGGGCGGGCGAGCGCGAATTCCACGCGCTTCTCGCCTTCGACGACCACCCCGTCCTTCAGCATCCACCCGCCATCCTGCCACATCAGTCGACGGGCGCTGAGCATGCGTTGCGAATCATCCGCGCGGAAAGCCGCGACTTGTCCGAACACGCCAGACGCCGGCCGACCGTTGGCGGCACTCCACAGGCTGCCTCCTGAGCGCCAGCCGGCGGCGCGGTCACGGTCGCTGCGCAAATCGCCTTTCCCCTCCATCGCCAATTCGAGCCGGTCGGTCAACGGGGCCAAGCGCGGCCCGATCTGATCGGTGATCACGAATGACGTCAGACCAGTGAACAGGGCCAGGATCACGAACATGCGGAAGACTCGCGCCGGAGCGATGCCTGCCGCACCCAGCGCGGTCAAGGTGCCCTGATTGATCAGCGGAGCGGCGGTGAGCATCGCCGCCACCAGAGTCGACAGTGGCAGCCAGGTGGCGATGAAGGTCGGCAGGCGCACGGCCTCGAACGCCAGGAACAACCACCAGCGCGCCGAAAAAAGCGCCCCCAGATATGATCCGACCTGGGCGATGAAATCCCCGAGCATGACCAGGAAGACGCCAAGGAAGAGCACCATCGCCCAGCGCCGCAGACCCACCGCGATGACATGCTGATCGAGAATCTTCATCGGTTGAATCGCCGTAACCGGCGGACTGCGCGAACCACCACGGTCAGCGCATTGCGGCCGGCATGGATGACCGATGCCAACGGTCGACCCAGCACCTCGCGCGCGCGATGCGGGTGAGACAGCATCCACCAGCCGCTGCCAGCAATGAGCAGTCCCGGACCCCACAGCAGAAATCCAGGGTCGAGCTGGCGCACATACGGATCAGCCTTCACGAATCCGATCGCCGGATAGGTAGCCAGAGCAACGATCACCACCACCACCGCGATCCCGGCCAGTCCTTCGCTGAGGGCCACCACCAACCCCAAGCCGGCGGCAAACAGCGCGTAAGCGAAGACCCCGAACGGCAGGTAAGTGCGGAGATGAAACGTCAGCCGCGCGTTGTTGTAGCGTGAGCGCTGATCACGGTCGTTGCCGGGTCCGCCATGCGGCCCGGCGGCGAGCACTTTTAGGACTTCGACGGTGGTCATGGCGTCGGGCTCAGTATCCATCGACACGCTGGCGTGATCGGGCTGGATCACGTAATTCTTGGCCGCTCCGGCAAGCAGGTCGCCATTGGCACGCACTTGCATGAGGCGCACGTCCTGAAGTCGGAATTCGATGCTGTGCTCGGTCAGCGCCCACTCGGCGCGCGGAGCGTACACCGCGAGATCCCCATCGGCGTCGACACGCCGGATGTAGACATCGGTCAACCGCCGACCCTCGACATTCTCGGCCCACACGCTGAGACCATCCTGCTCGCGAATGGGATGGCGACTGGCAACTTTGGTCGCGATCGCTGCCTGGAACAGCCGCCCGAGATTCGCCCGCAAGCTGCTGGTGGCCACCGGCAGCGCCGCATGCGCGAGCAGTGCGACCAACAAAGACACCGCCAGGACGAACGGCCACATGCGCAGGATGACCCGCCGGGGATCGACGCCGGCGGCGGCCAACGCCTGGAATTCTCCAGCGCGCACCATTCCGCCAATGGCCACCAACATCGCCGTCGCCGAGGCCAAGGGCACCGCGATCGGCAACGCCAACAGGACGAACGTCGGGATCACCGCGAGCAACGCCTCGGGCGGCACGCCGCGGCCGATGAAAGTGCCCAGCTGGCCGCCGATCACCACGCTGACGAAGATCGCCAACAGCAGGCCGAAACGCCCGGCGACCTTGCTCAAGACGTAACGATCGAGCGTACGCACAACGGCCCTAGATGGGTCCGGCCGACGGCTTCGCCTGCGCGAGCGGCAGCGACGTCGATGTCGGAAACGCCCGGCCTGCTAGGCGGCGCAGGGCCCAACGGCGTTCGGGCAGGCTGTCCGCGTGCCCGCGCACCGCCTCGGCCAACGGCACCACCACGCCGGCTGCGCGCAGGCGGGGCAGCAGATGCGCGAGCACGCCGCCGAAGATGCCACCTTCGACTTCAGCGTGCAGGGTCGCACAGCGGACGACATCGGTGCCGTCGAGGACCTCGGTGGCCAAGGCCTCGCCCAAAGCCTGATCGCCGACGATTCCGCGCGGCAGGAGTTCTTCGAGACAGGCACCCGTGCCGGGGAATTGCGGTAAGCGGGTGAGCCCGAACGGGGTGCGCAAACGGCACGCGGGCGACCCGCGCAAGTCGCTGGCATAGGCGAACGGATAGCCGTCTTGCAGATGCAGCGACGTTGGCGTGGTCATCCACGCCGGCGCCCGGATGCCCACCGGATCGTGGCCGGTGAGCTGGCGGAACGCGCTGCAGGCGCGATCGAAATGGGCGCGGATGCGATGGGGCTTAAAGTTCGGCAGTTCGTCCTGCCAGGCGCGATGGTCCCAGGCATGCACTGCCGCCTCATGGCCTTCGGCCTCGATCTGGCGCACCAGGTCGGGAAAGGCGCTCGCGATCGGCCGCGCGGGCAGCACGGTGCCCGACAGGATGGTTCGCCAGCCGTACAGCGACGGCGCCCCGGTACCGATCATCTTGCTCAGAAAACGCGGACTGCGCAGCATCGGCAGGATCGCTCGACCAGAGCGGTCGGGGCCGAGTGACAAGAAGAACGTGGCGCGCACATCATGACGAGCAAACGCTTCTAGCAGCCGCGGCACGCCGAGCCGCATGCCATCGTGAGTGTCGACGTCGACGGACAGGGCGAGCGGACGCGTGCCCGGGGCACTCATCTCGGCGACCCGGCAGGTGAAGGGACCGACGGCTGATTGCTGATGAGGAAAATGTTGCGCGCACGGTCGATCACGTGCACCGCGAGACCGAGTTCGAGCAATCGCGGCGCCAGATCATCTTCGCCGACGATCCAAAGACGCTGCGCGCCAGACCATTCGGCTTTCAGCCGGGCGGTTGAGTAGAGCCAGGGATGCTGGGGCAACATATCGCCAGAGACATGGTAGGTCTCAAGTGGGAAACGCGCCGTCGGTTCGACCTCGGCAAAATACCCCATGCCCAGTTCACGGGTGTGGCCTAAGGCATGCGCCCGACGGCCCAGCGCATGCACC
>JANYGY010000143.1 GCA_025362255.1 Planctomycetales bacterium | reverse complement strand
CATGTTCGTACACCGCGTCTACGCGTGTAGGCAGTCGTTTAATCTCGTTCACCACGACGACGGCTGCCAGCCTGCGTGATGAACCAGCTCAACCGTTCCTCGCTGACCGTAGTTGAACGGCTCGGTCAGCCAGCTGATGAGTTATTGTGGAGATTGCCGGGGGCATCAGCACCCTCGGATCTCCAACTCGTTACTTAATTAA
This sequence comes from Planctomycetales bacterium, assembly GCA_025362255.1. Taxonomy (GTDB): domain Bacteria; phylum Planctomycetota; class UBA11346; order UBA11346; family UBA11346; genus CAIUVD01. The sequence continues at coordinate 8,614 of JANYGY010000143.1, read as the reverse complement.
TTAAGCAGCGAGAGCGTACTCGACATGATCGTCGGCACGTATCTTTTTGCGGGTGTTTTACGTGGCCTCCCGCACCACGACGCGCGGCAAAGCGCCGGTGCATGCCCGTCGAAACCTGGTCGCCCCCAACTATAGCATTGTCAACAAATACGATCATAGGGGGGATTTCAGCGGTGAAAGATCAAGTTCTACGCAAACTTTCCCATGGGCAGAGAGGTTTCCCTTCATGGAGATGGCGGCTTTCGAGGCCGCTCGCTCATTCTTTGCGTCCGATCAGGGGAATCAGGGTGGTGGTAACGTTCAAAAGCGGTCCCAGTTCATAGACGTTTTCATAACCATACGACTGCAGAGAGATGAAGGTCGAGATGTTGAGGGACGCCGGTGCTGATTTGGATGCGAAGGCGATCGGCGCGGCGTCGAAATTGTTGTTGCAGTAAATCAGGATGATCTGTTTTTTATCTGGAAAAACCCGCGCCAGTGAAGCGATGCTGATGTCCGGAAACGGCAGATTGATCGCCTTTTCCACATGCAGGAGGGCGAATTTGTCAGCACTGCGGGCATCGAGAATCGCGACGTCATTCTGCTGCGACAGCTCGATGAAGAGCGCTTCTGACACGCGACTCCTTTCGCGGATGAGATTGGTCGCGGTGGCGTGTTCGAGAAATTTGGTAAAATCGATTCTCGGATTGGCGATGAAGTAATCGCCTTCGAGAGCGAGAGCGCACGGCGCTGATGCACCAAGGGCAAGGGCAAGCAGAGCGAGGCATCTGCCCCGCGCGAAACGGGAGATGAGAACAGGGGGAATACGGGCGAGTGGCTGCATGGTGACTCCGTGAGGTGCACCATGCCAGGTTGCCGAGACGCAGATGTAACCGTTTGGTAACGGTTTAAGACCCGAGCGCAGCGATCAGGCGATAGTGTCGCGGTTCAACCGGCTGCACCGATAGGCGCGAGCGTTGAAACAGCAGCATGTCGACCAGGTCTGGAATCAGACGTAATTCAGCCAGCGGAATCGTGCGCGGGAAAATTTTCGAAAAACGCACGTCGACGAGAAACCAGCGAGGCGATTGCAGGGTCGCTTTGGGGTCGAAGTAATCGCTGCCGACATCGAATTGGGTGGCGTCGGGATACGCCGCAGAGGCGACCGTCGCCAGGCCGGCGACTCCGCTCGGATTGGCGTTGCTGTGATAAAGCAGGATTTTGTCATCGACGCGCATGTCATCGCGCATGAAATTGCGAGCTTGATAATTCCGTACGCCACTCCACGGCTCAGTGGTGGTCCGTTGTAGATCCGTGATGCTGAAGGCATCTGGTTCGGACTTCATCAACCAGTGTTTCATGCTGAGCTGGATTCAAATCAGTGACTGGTCGAGTTCAGAAAAATCAGTGACAAACCAATCAGCCCCAGCGACCACCCGGTCGCGGGTTGCAACACCGCCAAAACCGATGAAGCAGTCAGCCGGAGGGCGGGCATCGAGGTCGGTGACGCCATCTCCGATCATGATCAACGGACGATAGCCGAAGCGGTTTTTGAGTTGGGCGAGCGCCTTCGCCTTGCCGCCACTGACCGCAGTGGGCTGAGTGGGATCGAACCCTTTGTACGTGCCGTCGGCGTTGAAGAGCAGGACGTTGGCGAAGACCCGCTCCGGAGGGATTCCGACCAGTTTCGCGACCGGATCGATCATCTGCCGGAAGCCGCCACTGACGAGATAGACGTGGGTCCCTCGGCCATGCAGGCGGCGGATCAGTTCGCCGACCCCGGCAGTCAGCCGTGGGGGATGCGCCTTGAGGCATTTGCTGACCATCGCCCGCGACGGACGGATCAGGCTGAGGCGTTGCGACAGGGCGAACTCGAAGGGGACCTTTCCCCCCATCGCGCTTTTGGTCAGATCCGCGACCTGTTGGCCGACTCCGCCAAAGCCGGCAAGGACATCGATGCCCTCGTCCTGGATCACGGTGGAATCAACATCAAAGCAGATCGCTTTGGCGGTTTGCCACAACTCGATGGCCTTGGGATTGCGCGGCGTCATCGGACAAAGTTCAGGCGTTGTGTTCGGTCAGATAGCCGACCAATCGCGCCAATTCAGCCTTCAGATCCTGACGGGTCACGATCAGGTCGAGCTGGCCGTGTTTCATCAAGAATTCCGAGGTCTGAAAACCTTCGGGCAATTCCTGTTTGATCGTCTCTTGGATCACGCGGGCACCGGTGAAGCCGATCAATGCCTTCGGCTCAGCGATGATCACATCGCCCAGGCTGGCAAAGCTGGCCATCACTCCGGCCATCGTCGGATTCGTCAGCACCGAGATGTAAGGCAGGCGCTTTTCGGCATGACGCGCCAACGCTGCGCTGGTCTTGGTCATCTGCATCAACGAGATCGCACCCTCTTGCATGCGCGCGCCGCCCGAGGCGTTGATGATGATCGCCGGCATGCGCGCAGCGGTCGATCGTTCGATCATGCGGGTGAGCTTTTCGCCCACTACCGAGCCCATCGAGCCGCCGTTGAAATCGAAATCCATGACCCCCAGGCCGATGGCGTGACCACTGAGTTTGCCGCTGCCGGTCAGCACCGCATCCTTCAGGCCGGTCTTGGCCTGCTGTTGGGCAATGCGCTCAGGATACGGTTTGCCATCGACGAAGCCGAGAGGGTCGCCACTGGTCAGATCGGCGTCCCATTCGGTCCAAGTGCCGGCATCGATCAGACTGTCGATGCGGCGGGTCGCCGGCATCCGGAAGTGATGATTGCATTCGGGACACGTATCGAGGCGCTCTTCGACCAGGCGTTTGAAGACCGTCTTGGCGCACGAGGGGCATTTGATCCACAACCCATCGGGGATCTTTTTCGGATCTTTGGTCGGAGCGGTGCGGCGAAGTCGATCAAGAACCATGGGCGCGGACGATAGCCCTCTCGCTGCGCACGCAAATGCGTTCAATCATCTGAACATAAGCAACCTCAGACATGCTGGACTATCTCCCCCAGGGTCCTAGGTTGCCCGCGTCACCCTTCCGGTTTACCGAAAGCGTGGGCCTGTGGCTCACGCTTTTTTCGTCCTTCGTTTGATTTACAGCTCCATTCCTTGCTCAAATTCATGCCCGCTGCGGGCGGTCACAGGCGACTATCATGATCAACGGCTCCATGCTTCTCCAGCGTATCGACCAGCTCGCCCGGGAGCGCGGCATGGACAAGGATCTGATCCTCGACCAGCTTGAAAAAGCCTTGGTCCAGGCGGCGCAGAAACGCTTCAACGCCGAAGGCGAATTCACCCTCACCATCGATCGTGAGACGGGTGAAATCCGGGCCTTTGAAGAAGATAAGCCGGTCAATCTCGAAGAACTCGGCCGAATCGTCGCCAACGTCGCCAAGCAAGTGCTGGTCCAGGCGCTCAAGGAGACCGAGCGCGACATGGTCTACGAAGAGCTCGCCCCCCGCGCGCGGACGATCATCAACGGCACGATTTCGCGCGAAGAACGCGGCATGATCCTGGTCACCATCGGACGTGCTGAGGCGATTCTGCCGAAGGAAGAACAGATCCCCGGCGAGATCTACCGCGTCGGCGCGGTGATCCGGGCATTCGTCCTGCGGGTCGAGAAGAAGGGACAGCGTGTCCGCATCGTCCTGACCCGTACCCATGCCGATTTCGTCAAAGAGCTGTTCAAGCAGGAGATCCCCGAGATCGCCGACGGTTTGATCGAGATCAAAGGCATCGTCCGCGAGCCCGGCCGGCGGACCAAGATTGCGGTCGCCTCGACCGATCCGCGGATCGACCCCGTTGGTTCATGCGTCGGGGTGCGCGGCAGCCGCATTACCAAGGTCACCGATGAGCTTGGTGGCGAAAAGATCGACATCATCCCTTGGGCCGAGGATCCGGCCCAGTTCATCGAAAATTCGCTCAAGCCGGCGCGCATCCTGCGCATCAGCTACGACCACTTCCGTGATCGCGCCCGGGTCGTGGTCGGCCAGGACCAGCTGCCGTTGGCGATCGGCAAGGCCGGGCAGAACGTCCGCCTGTCGGCTCGTCTGACGCGCTACAAGATCGATGTGATGTCTGAAGAAAACGCCGCCAAGGCCCGTCAGGCTGGTACCGAAGAATTGCAGAAGCTGATCGACGCCGGCGTCATGGATGACTTTTTGCGCGAGACGTTCGTCGACAATCATCTCGATGGCTTGGCCGTGCTCGCCGCCCAAAAGCCAGAGCATTTGATGGAAGTCCTGGAAGAGGTGAAGCTCGATTACGATCGCGCGGCGAAGCTCGTTTCGGCTGCAAACACGCTGCTTAGCGATGAGCAGAAGGTCTTGCGCGATGAGATCATCGCCCGGCGCGAAGAAACCGAACGGCGCGCTGCCGATGAAGAGGCTCGCGCCATGGCCGAGGCCGAGCGGCAGGCCATTTCCGAGGCCCAGGCCTTGACCGGCGAAGGCCCCGCCGCGGCACTTGATTCCGGCTCCGCCCGGTAAGGCTGTTACCCCTCCCCTGACTGGCACGGCGATCGACGCACGCACGCCCTGGAAATATGCACTGTATGAAGCTCCGCGAGCTCGCTGACGAACATAACCTCGACCTCGTCCTCTTGAAAGAGGTCGTCGAGGACGACCTGGGCATCAAGCTGTCCAAGGGCGTCGACACCGTGCTCAAAGATGAGCAGATGACCCGCATCCTGGCCTGCGATGGTCTCGAGACGGCTGACGGCAAGCCGTTCGCCCCGATCATCGCCAAGGAATTCGAGGACAAGCACAAACGGTCGGTCGCCGCCAAAAAGGCCGCTGAAACGCGCAAGAAAAAGCTCGACGAAGCCGAACAGGTCAAAAAAGTTGAGGATATCGCCAAGCGCGACATCGAGCGCCAAAAGCACTCAGCTGAACTGTCTCGTCGGCATACCGAGGAAGAGTTGCGCACCGCCGCCGAGGCCGAGGCCCAGCGTCGTCGGGATGCCGAGCAATCGGTCGTCCGCGAAGCCGAATTTTCGCGTATGCATGCCGAGGATGAGCTGCGCAAACGTGAGGATGAGCGCAAGCGCATGTCCTCTGAATTCGCCGCCATGCGGACCCAGTCGGCAGCCCAGTCGACGGCTCAGGCCGCGACCCAAAAGCAGAAGACCCCGGTTGCGCCCACGGTTGTGGCTCGTGCCGAGACTTCGCCTGCAGCCCAGGCTCCTCTCTCCGCAGTCGCCGCCGAGCCGGCAGCGGAATCCGCGACACCCACCAGCGCAGTCGATGACTCTAAGCCAGAGCCGGTCTCCCTGACCGAATCTGCGCCGCTCGTGCGGACCCTTGCCGACAGCAAGATCGGGCAACAGATCCACGACCATGGCCCTGGCAAAGATGGCTCTGGCAAAGATGGCCATGGGAAAGAAGCCAAGGAACCCGCCCCCGTGCCGGTCGTCTCCGCGACGGTGATCAAGGCGACCTCGGGTCTCGGCAGCAAGCTCGCCGCCATGGCCAAGGGCACCCATGAAAAGGGTGATCATTCGATCAAAGCCGTGCCTAAGCCGGAAGTCGTTCCGCTGCCGACCGGCCCCCAAGCCGAGTTGACCCCCGAAGACCGCCGCCGCCTGATCCAGGCCAACATCGCGCGTAATCTGGACATGGCCAAGAAGGTCCAGCAGGCCAAGCAAGCTGCCCGCAAGCCGGGGTTCCGGCCGATCGATCGGACCAAGACCCCCGGCGGCCCAGGCGGCCCCGCACGTCCAGGTGGCCCTCCTCGTCCAGGCGGTCCCGCTCGCGGCCCGTTGCGGCCACCGCTTGGCCGTGGCCGCCGCCCGGAAGCCCGTCCCGAAGAAGCCGCAGAAGGCAAATCGGGCCGGCGTTTCCGCAGCACCCTCGACGAAGACATCTCGGGCGTCACCGAGTTCGAAGTTTCCCTGCCGTGCACCGTGCGCGAATTCAGCGAGGCCTCCGGCGTCAAGAGCTCGGTCGTCATCGCCAAGTTGTTCATGGCCGGCTTGATGGCCAACATCAACTCGGTCCTCGATAAGGATTCGGTTGAGCTGCTGGCTCAGGAATTCAAGAAGACGGTCACGATCACTGCCGCCAAGTCGGTCGAAGAAGTCGTCGAAGAGATGGCTGTCGAAGACGACAAGCCCGAAGATCTCGCGCCCCGGCCGCCGATCGTGACCATCATGGGTCACGTCGACCACGGCAAGACGAGCCTGCTCGATGCGATCAAATCATCGAACGTGGTCGCCGGTGAAGCCGGTGGCATCACCCAGCACATCGGGGCCTACACGGTCTCAACCAAGTCCGGGGTCGACGTCACCTTCATCGACACTCCGGGTCATCAGGCATTCACCGAGATGCGTGCCCGCGGTGCGCAGGTCACCGACGTGGCCGTGATCGTGGTCGCTGCGGATGACGGCGTCATGCCGCAGACCATCGAAGCGATCAATCACGCCAAGGCTGCCGGTGTGGCGATCGTGGTGGCGATGAACAAGATCGACAAGCCCGAGGCGACCACTGCGAATCAAGAGACCATCATCCGCCAGCTCGCCGAAAACGGTCTGCAGGCCGAAGAATGGGGCGGCGAGATCGCGGTTGTGCGCGTCAGTGCCAAGAGTGGTCAGGGTCTCGATGAACTGCTCGAGCGCCTGGCGCTCGAGACGGAAATTCTCGAACTGACGTCCAATCACTTCGCCAAAGCCAGCGGTACGGTCATCGAGGCCAAGCGCCAGGAAGGCCAGGGCGTCAGCGCCACCTTCCTCGTCCGTCGCGGCAGTCTTGCGGTCGGCGATGTGGTTCTGGCTGGTACCGGCTATGGCCGGGTGCGCAGCATGGCCAATTGGAAAGGCGAGCGCGTCGACATCGCCGGCCCGAGCCATGCGGTCGAGATCACCGGCCTGTCGGACATTCCGCGCGCTGGTGACAAGTTCCAGGTGATGGAGAGCCTCAAAGGGGCGGGTGACGCTGCCGAAGAGCGCTTGATCGTCCGTCGTGAACGCGAGCTCGCGGCCCGTCAAAAGACGACCACAGCAGCCAGCTTGTTCAGCGACATCGCCCATTCGAAGAAAAAAGAAGTGCGCTTGGTGGTCAAGGCAGATGCCGCCGGCTCGATCGAAGTGCTGATCAAGACCGTAGGCGATCTCGCAACCGACGATGTCCGGGTGACGATCATCCACAGCGCGGTCGGCGCGGTGAATGCCAGCGACGTGACCTTAGCCGAGGCCTCCAAGGCGATGATCGTGGGTTTCCACGTGATCGCCGACAGCAAGGCGCGGGCGATGGCCGACGATGTCGGACTCGAGATCCGCACATACACGATCATCTACGAACTGCTGGACGATCTGCGCGGAGCAATGTCCGGTCTGCTTGAGCCGGAGACCCGCGAGACCGTTATCGGCCACGCTGATGTCCGTCAGACCTTCAACATCACCAAGGTTGGCACCGTCGCCGGCTTGTTCATCACCGACGGCTTGGTCAAGCGCGATGCATTCATGCGCATCACCCGCGACCACAAGATCCTGCATACCGGCAAGGTCGGTACGCTGCGTCGCTTCAAGGAAGATGTCCGCGAAGTGGCCCGTGACTTTGAATGCGGCCTGACCGTTGAAGATTTCCAGGATATTCGCAACGGCGACGTGTTCGAATTCTACACCAAGGAAATGATCGCGCGGAAGCTGTAAACGATGGGAACATCTGTTCCCATCGTTCTGCGCGAATTGTCTCAGTGTCAGCGGATCAGCATGAGCAAATCCGCTGACACTGAGAGACTGTCTCCCATGTCCCGACTGATGTCCGACCGAGGAGTCTGCCAGTAAGAAGTGCGGGATGACGCTGCTGCGTTTGCCGTAGCCTACCGAGTGGAATTGCGAGACAGTCTCTTAGCCACGATCTGAACAAAAAGTTGAATGCTGATGCCTACCAATAGTCGTAAAGCCAAACTTGAATCGGTTCTCAGGCAGGAAATCGCGATCTGCGTTCAACAGGAACTGAAAGATCCGCGTCTCGGTTTCGTGACCATCCTGCGGGTTTTGCTCAGTGATGATTTCCATGAAGCCAAGGCGTACTACACGGTTTTAGGCGATCAGAAGCAGCGGCGTCTTGCCGAGCAGGCGCTCAATCATGCCCGGGGCTACATTCAGCGGCAGTATGCCGATGTAGTAAAGACGCGCTTGCTGCCCCAGCTGTCATTTGTCTATGACGATGCTGAATTTAAACGGCAGACGATGAGCGACTTGATCCGACATGCCCGCGAATCGGACACCGATGGCGGTGCCAATCCGACTCCCGCCACGCTTGAGAAACCGCCGGGTGCGCCTGAATTGCCGCCACCCAAGACCACTACCACGCCCTGATCCGCCCGACCGCGATGCACACGGTGGTCATCGGAACTGGCACCTGGGGCACCGCCGCCTCGGTGATCGTATGTGGGAACGGCCATGAAGTAACACTGCTTGGCCGGGATCCGGCAAAAGTTGCAGAGCTTGTTCGTCTTCGCCGGCATGCGCAGCTGGGTGCCTTGGCTTTGCCAAATGAATTGAAGGTCACCGCTGATGCCGGCGTGTTGGCGCAAGCAGATCTCATTTTGTGGGCGGTGCCTACCCAGTTCACCAGGGCCTTGGCAATGCAGCTCGCACCGTTCATCGCGCCAGCGGTGCCGGTCGTCTCACTGACCAAGGGTTTTG
>JANYGY010000133.1 GCA_025362255.1 Planctomycetales bacterium | reverse complement strand
CGAAGGGAAATTTTTTTTGGGTCAGGATTACTAAGAAATAGCCAAGCAAGGGTACTTAGCTCAACGGTACCTTCTTGCCAAAGTGTACGCCATGTGGATCTAACGATCGCTGAATCTATGAGCAATTGAGCACTGATTGATGCTATTTTATCACGCTCAGTGGCGGCCTGGCCATGGCCACCAAATCGGCCGATCATGCCATAAGTTATACGATCCGACTTCCACGTTGCTGGACTCGCATCGCCAAACAGCGCCCACGCCCGCGCCTGGCGCCCCGGATCCAACGTCTTCAACCGGGGATAGACGTCCTCCAACATCGCCGGTCGTCCCGCCGCGCGCAAGGCGGCTATCTCTTGGCGTAGGTCGTTGATTCCCTGCTGGCGAATAGCCAGAGCTACCGAGATCAGCATCAGGCAGAGGACGATCAGCGAAACGACTATCCAGACCCACCACGGCCAGGTTTTGGGATTGAAATGCATTAGATTTCCCCCGTTTTGAACACCAGGTCTTCGACATGGGCGCAATCATTCATTGCCAGGATGCGCCCCACTTGCGGCTCGGCTCCGCCGACGACCGTCTCAAAGGGTCGCACCCGCGTGATCGACGTGTTGCCGATGGTCAGATGCCAGAGACGGCCCAGGGACATGCCGAGCAGCCCCGCGAGATAGGCGCTGAGCACGCCCCCGTGGGTGATGATCAGCACACGCATGGCCGCGTGGCGCTGGGCGATTTCATTCATTGCAGGCCTTATGCGGACATGTGAATCCGCATAACTTTCACCGCCCCCACGGCGCAAGGTCGGATCGCGGCCTTGCCATTGGGCCCATTCCGTGGGATGCGCTTCGGCGATCTGGGCGGGGGTCAGACCTGACCATCGGCCGATGTCGATTTCGCGGAGTCGTCGATCGCAGACGACCCGCAGATTGAGGGCCAAGCCGATACTGTCAGCAGTCTCGCGAGTGCGCATCAGGTCGCTGGCGTACAAGGCGGCGAATGGCGTCCGGCGATGGGCCTTGAGCAACCGATCCGCCAGAGCGCGAGCTTGCCGATGGCCCAACGGTGACAGGGGCAGGTCGGCTTGCCCCTGCAGGACATTATCGCGATTGCCGGTGCTCTCGGCGTGGCGGATCAACCACAGTTCAGTCTTCGGATTCACTAGACCACCGGCGCCAAAAAATAATTCGGCTCATGGCCGGGCCGCCATTTGATGTTGCAGCCGATACTTGACCGTTGTGGGTGCGGGGGCGGCCCACCCTTCAGCAAGGCGTCGACCGCGGCTGACAGATCCGCCCCGGTGGGAATCTGAACCGGCATGATTTTACGGCGGGCACTGCAAAATTGGCCGCGATAAAAAAGCCGGTGCTGCCGGTCGTACAAGAAAAAATCCGGAGTGCAGGCTGCACGGAAAGTTGCTGCGACGGTTTGTTCGACATCATAAAGATACGGAAATTGATAACCGGCCGAGGCCGCCTCATGCGCCATCTCTATCGGTCCATCAGCGGGATAGGCATCAGCGTCATTGCTGCTGATGCCAACGACGGCGACGCCCTGGCTGATATAGGTGGCAGTGACCTGTGCCAAAACGTGGCGGATGAACTGCACATAGGGACAATGATTGCAGATGAAGGCGACCAGCAGCGGTTGGCCGGTAAACTGACTACGGGAAACGCTCATCCCGCTGACTACATCAGGCAAGGTGAAATCAGGCATGGGGGTTCCCAGCGGAACGATCCCAGATGAGGCGGAAGTGGTGGCGACCATAAATAAAAGTATCTCTGAATACGAGTTAGGGATTCTCAGTCATCGACTTGATCAGTGCCTGTCGCGCCCGATACAATCGCTTTTCGACATTGGCCACCGACAGTCCCAACGTTTCGGCGATCTGCAGATAGTCGAGGTCGGCTTCATACTTCAGCGCGATGATGTCGCGATAGGCCGGTGACAGGCTCGCGCGGGCGGCAGCAAGACTGGCCAGTCTGGGATCCGGCTCGAGCGGTTCCGGCGCAAGAGGTTCGAGTGAACGCGTCTGGGCGCCGTCCAGGCTGTGCGCCCGCCGGGCGTTACGACGCAGCCAGGTGACGGCTTCGTTGCGCACGATGGTGCCGAGCCACGCCGGAAAATGTGCCGGCTCGCCCAACGTGCCGAGTCGGTCATAGGCCCGGATGAAGGCTTCCTGCATCACGTCATCGACCGCTGCCGCATCGCGGACGACGACCCGCGCCAAGGCTTGCGCCCGGCGCAAGTGGCCGGCGACCAGCGCTTCGAACGCGGTGCGATCCCCGGCTAATGTGCGGTTTACCAGAACAGCATCTTCAAGCGACACGCGCCTGAGTTAATGCGGAGGTGGCGTTAGGCGAAGGACGAAATCGAGTTCGCGCTTCGCCCAGTGCGTTTAACACTACCCTGGCGCCAATGGCCATCACCTGCATCACGCTCGATTGGGGCGACACTCTGGCCGCCAATTACGGCATGCCGTACCTCGCCACCCAGCGTCATGCGTTCGGGATTTTGGGGCGCGATCTCGCTCAGCTCGGGGCCAGCGTGCCTGATGATTTCGCTGCCCAGTGCATGCGTGGCCTGGCGACCGAATGGACTTCTTCAATCGATCCCAAACTCAATCCCGAGCATCGTGAATTCGACTTTCAAGGGTTGCTAGATGAATGGGTCGTGACCACCGGCGTGCCGCCGGCGGCGCACGCTGCGGCGTTGATTGCGACTGAGCGATGCAAAGACCGTTTGTGCGACACGGTCTTGCCGTTCACCGAGGCCGCGCCGACTTTGGCCGCGCTGCAGGCGAAAGGCATCCGGCTGGGGATCCTGTCGCATGTTCCGTGGCCCGGTGATGCGTGTCGGCGGTGGTTCGCGCGCCATGGATTGGCGCCGTACCTCGACTTCTATTCGTTAAGCTGCGAGGTCGGGTGGATCAAGCCGCACCCGGCGCATTTTTCGCATGCGCTGAATCTAGCGGGTGTGCCGGCGCACGAGATCCTGCATGTGGGCGATCATCCGATGCGCGATGTCGAGGGCGCCAAACGGGCAGGCTTTCGCACTTGTTTGCGCTGGACCGAGGGCATTTATGCTCACGACGCGTTGCATGCGGCGACTGCCGATATCACGATTCTGCATCTTGCTGATCTCGTCACGGCGGTTGAGTCGCTATGAGCCTTGCTCCGCGGCCGGACCAGCTGCCTAAGCCGCGACCCGCTGCTGCATCCGCCGCGAAAGCTTCATCGGCCTCGACTCCTGAGCGCGACCGCGCCCTGGCGCGCAAGCCGCGGCTCGGATTCCGTCGGGCCGAAGGAATCGACGCACTGGTTCGCGGGTTCCTCTCCAGTGACGATGTGCGCAAGATGAAGCGCTTCGCCGCCGTGCGTGGTGCGCTCGATCGGGTGTTGAGCGACAAGGAACAACCCAAAGTCCAGGCGATGCATCTTGCTGCCGGAGTGTTGACTCTTGAAGTCAGTGATGGCGTGCTGCTCGGCGAATTACGCAACCACCGCACCCACGACCTGTTGTCCTCACTCGGCGAAGCCGGCACCACGGTGACCCGAATCGCGTGGCGCTTGGCGCGTAAATAATTTCCTAAAA
>JANYGY010000127.1 GCA_025362255.1 Planctomycetales bacterium | reverse complement strand
TCGGCAAGGACGAGCCCAGCGGACCGTTCGAAATCATCACCCCATCAGCGAACAGATGACTTTCGCCATGGCCGGTGAGCTTGCTGCTGATCGAGCGGAAACCCTTGAGCGATTCGACCGTCACGCCGGCAAATCCGTAATTGGCCTTGAGAGCGTAGACGCCATTTTCGGTATGGCCGGCGTCATTGGCGAAGTTGAAGCGCTCGTACCACGTTTCTTTGGCGGCAAACATCAGCCCGTGAATCGAGGACATCAGCTCAGCCAATGCTGCAGGCCCGCCCCAATGGCACGCCGCTCCGCCGATGACCGCGTTCATGTCCATCAGGGCGACCATCAAGCGCGTGGCCACGGGATCCGCGACCGGCAGGACGCTGCCGTCGGCGCGCTTGACCTGGGCCGCAAATTGCGGCTTTCCCGGAGTCCCGGCGAGCGGGTTGCGATAGACCAGCCCTTTACGGTGACGATGTTCGGGGGCGATGGCGGCTGCTGCACCGAGGTCGACGGCCATGATCAGAATCTCACAATGGGTTAGGCTGGAAGCATGGCTGAAAATCACGCGGCGCGCAAGCGCACGCCGTTGGCCGTACCGTCAGCCGGGCGATGAATTTGGTGGCCGGCGCGTGACAGGCTTCAGTTATAGCCTACGACGTGCAGCCATGCGCCTTGCTCCTCTGATCGTTCTGGCGGTTGCCGGCGCGCTTGCTCACAGTGACCTGAGCGCGGCAGACCAACTCAGCTTGGCGACGCCCTCGAACGAGACGAAACCCAGCGTTTTCGTGAACCACAAAGTATCGACCCGCAAAGTCTCAGTAAATCAGCCGGTGCGCCTCGAATTCACCACCATGCCGCGGCAGGTTGAGGGCATTGAGATCGCCGCGTCAGTGACCAACGGGATCGCGCTCGCGGGCAGCTCCACCTGGCGACTGAGCGGCAAACCCGTGGTCGTGGAAAATGAAAAGACCAAGACCGTGACGGTGGTCGTGACCTTGCTGCCCCGAACCACCGGCGACCTCGTCCTGCCCAGCTTTCCGTTGGCGTGGTTGAGTGGCGATCCACGCCCGGATTTCGGCCAGGTCACGGTCACCCAGACGATGATCGTCGGCGGAGAATCCCGCGCACTGCCACCAGAATATGATGGTGTAGGAGGATTCTTGTGGGGTGCCCGGCAAGAAGATTTGATCGGCACCCAGATCCCGCCAACCAGCGTCACCACCCTGGGCGACAAAACCGTCGCCAAGATCTCCGGCAGCCTCGAACTGGGTTTCCGCGCTGGCGAGCTCGCCGAAGCCACGCTGCTCGCCAGCGGCGTCAGCCTGGAGCAGAGTCGTTCCAGTTTTTGCGAGCGTTGGGGCGTTCCCTTGACCGAGACCGATGTGGCTTCGACCTGGATCCTTGGGTGGACGCGGATCACCGCCACCAGCCTGAATGAACCGGCGAAGCCAGATGGCACCAAGAGCGAAGGCGTGCGCATCGATTTGACCCGTGAAGATCTTGCGGCCAAGCAGGCGGCCAGCCAGGTACGCAGCCGGGTCTTCAATCTGCTCGAAGGCACGCCAAAGAAGTGACCCGATGACCCCCTCCAGAAATTTGGCAAGTTGGACTCTGCTGTGCCTGGCGCTGGTAGGATGTGGCGAATCCCGGCTGACCGTCGAATTGCGGGATCAGACTCGGGATAGCGATCTAGCAGCGGCACGCATCACTGCCGGAAAACTGTATTCGAGCAACGACGACCGCCTGCTTGCGGGCATGGAGCAGGGTCTTCTCGCGCACCTCCAAGGCGACACGGCGGGCAGTGACCAGCAGTTGGAAGCGATCGCCCCGCTGGTCGACGAATTGCGCGGAAGCCACGTCGGCGACGCGGTCCTCACGGCCGTTTACAATGACACCGCCTCGACCTATGTCGGTAAACCCTTCGAGCACACCCAGGTCGACTATTATCGCACCCTAAATCAGCTGATAACCGCCGAACGCGCTGACGGCAGATGGCTCCCGGCGTCGATCGTTCCGATGCCCAAAGCGGCGATGGTCCCCGCGGTCACTGCTGACCCGCATGCAGCGGCCAAGTACTACGAAAAAGCGGTCATCATCGCCCGTCGCATGACGCTCAATCAATTGAAGGAAACGGCCGATGCGGCGGGCGGCAAACGCTATGACGATGATCCGTTCGCGCGCCTGCTGACCGCGATTGCGGTGCTTGCCCTCGACCCCGCGCAACGCACTGAAAGCGATCAGCAGCTCGCCACCGCGATGCTCACGCGGGCGATGACTTCCTATCAGTCGCAGCATGCGGCGCTGAACGCCGGGAGCGCGAACTTCCGCTATGAAACCGCAGCGGCCCCCGCGATCGCCAGCACCCTGTATCTGCGTCACCTGCACGGGTACGATCCGGAGTTCTTCGTCAGCGAAGTCGCCCGCCTGGGCATGACGGCGAACGATCCACGCCTAGTCCTGCCGGCGGGCAGCGGCTCGGTCGTGGTGCTCAATCACGTGGGGCTCATCACTCATCCGCAACCCCTACAGATAGGGATCGCGGCTATCGGTTTTAGCTCACCCGATTCGACAACTTTCAATTGGGGTGGAATCACTTTTTTCGCCAAAGGCCCCGGCAGTGAGGTGGCCCGCACCTGGATCGCTTTGCCGATACCCGGCGACGTGGTCCAGAAATGCCTCGCCCCGGGTGGCGCGACCATCATCGGGTTTGAAATCCCGGTGCATGCCCCGGACAGCCCCTGGGGCATCCCGGCCACCGTGACCGCCGGCGGAATATCCACCGCCAGTGAGGTCGTCTGTGACCTCGATGCGTACGCCCGTTCGACCCTGAAAGACGACCAACCGCACGTCCTCCTCAAGACGCTGATCCGCGTGGCGGCAAAACAAACCTTGGTCGCACTGGGCGCTTCCGCGGCCCATCAAGGAAATAACGAGTCTGCAGAAATATTGTCATTCGCCATCAATCTGGTCGGCAGCGCAGTTGCCACAGCGACCGAATCAGCGGACTTGCGCGCTTGGCTCACCTTACCTGATCACGTCGAAGCCAGCCTCATCGATCTTCCTGCGGGCACCCATTCGGTTAGCATCGCCACCGCCAACGGGCCGCGCGACCTCGGCACCGTCCAAGTGACTCCAGGGCGTCTGACCGTGGTCACCATCCGCAGCTTCCCCGCCCACTAAATCCCACATCGTCTCCTCATCGCTACCTCCAGGAAAACCACCATGTCGCGTCTTGCCCTTTCTCTCCTCGCCCTCGCTGCCCTGACTACGTCGACCATTGCGGTCTCCGGCTGTGGCAAGACCGTCGAGCGTGTTGATCAAAACACGGTCGTGGACTTGTCCGGTGATTGGAACGACGTCGACAGCAAGCAGACCGCCGAAGCAATGATCGCTGATTCGCTCAAGCGCCCATGGGCTGACGATTTCCGCACGAAAAAGACGCGCAACCCGACGGTCAAAGTGGGCCGGGTGGTGGTGCGCACCGACGGCGACGTGATCAACACCGAAATTTTCACCAACGATCTGGTGCGCGAGTTCATCAATTCGGGCAAGGTCGACGTGGTCGCCTCTACCAATGACACCGACCAGACTCGCGCCGAGCGCGCTGACCAGGACAAGAACGCCAGCGAGGCGACCCGCAAAGAAGGCTTCCAGGAACAAGGCAGCGACTTCCTGCTGACCGGTTCGATCGGCGTCCAGAACGACCAAGAAGGCAGCGAAAAAGTCAAGTTCTACAGCGTCGACCTCAAACTGACTGACGTGCAAAGCCAACGGCAGGTGTGGATCGGCAACAAGAAGATCAAGAAAATCGTCAAGCGGTGACATCCGGCTCCGGGTTTGTCCAACTCACCGTGGCGGTCGCCCTCATGGCATTGGCCGGCTGCGGTGGTGACGCAGTACGCGAAACCGAACAACCGCCGCAGTGGTTTCAACATCCACCACAGGAAACTGGGCGGTTGTTTGCCGTTGGTTCGGCGCGGTCCGGCGAGCGCGACGCCGCCCTGGCGCGAGCTCGACAGGATCTCGTCAGCCAGTTACGTTTGACCATCACCTCCACGGTGCAGCGCAATGAAGACTACGCCAACAGCGAAAGCACGGGCAATAACCGCGCTGAACGCCTGGCGCAAGTCGCACGCAGCGATGTTCAAGCGAAGTCTGCCATCCAGGACTTGCCCGGGGTGACGGTCGTGGAACAGCTCGATCAGCGCGAAGCGTGCTACGTTTTGCTTAGACTCGATCGGGAGGCCTGGGCAAATGATCTTCGCACCCGCATTCGAGCACTTGATGAACAGCTACCGAGCGAAGCCGCGGCGATCCTTGCCTTACCATCGACGACTCCAGCGCAACGCTTGGCTGCCGCGGGACAGCAGATCCGTCAGGTGCTGCCGCTCCTGGTCGAACGTGACGAGTATCTGACCCGCCTGCGAATCGCCCTCCCTGGCTCACCAATGCCCGGCGAAGCCGTTGATCGTAACGCACTTGATCGACACCTACATGACTTGCTTGCCGACCTTACCGTCAGTCTTCCGCCCGACACGAGCGTCGCTCCATTACACTCCCAATTGATCGAAAGCCTGCGTGGGGTTGGACTCCGCACCGTGCCAGCCGGACAACTGGCCGTCCTCAATCTGCCTTTGACCCTCACGACTCGCGCCGAAACAATCAACGGCCAAGTAAAACTCGACGGCCAGCTCAACGGAAGCCTGCGCTTGGCCGATGATGCAGGAGGCAAACAACTTGGTGGAATCACTCTCAGCGAACGATCAAGCAGTACACGCGAAGATGTCGCTCGCGAACGTCTCTATCAAAAATTGGCGAAACGATTGGCAGAGGATCTTGATCAGCGCTTGACGCGGATGCTGGCCGGGAATTAGCATCCCGGCGGGCTTTCGACGCAGCGAAAAGACATGAACTGGCAGACAAGGTGCCTCTCTGCTCCGCCACTATCCCTTACGATTTAAACTTCGAGATCTTTGCGAAGTTGGGCAAGAACAACGTCGACTGCATCCATCTGTTTGGCTT
>JANYGY010000071.1 GCA_025362255.1 Planctomycetales bacterium | reverse complement strand
CCTGGTCTTCATTGACCACGCCTGGCTTTTCAAAGGCGGCGGTGATCGCCTTTTTGGTGATCTCGCTGAACACGACCCGTTTGAAGCGCGCGGGATCGCCGCCGATGACTTCGCGCAGATGCCAAGCGATCGATTCCCCTTCGCGGTCCAAGTCGGAGGCGAGATAGACGGCGTCGGCGTCCTTGGCTGCGGCGCGCAGTTCGGCGACCACCTTTTCCTTGCCGGGGATGACCTCGTAGGTGGCCGCCCAACCGTGCTCGGGGTCGACTCCCATGCGCCGGATGAGGGCGGTTTTCTGCTTGGCTGCTTTTTCGGCGGGGGTCGCCTTGGCGATCGTCTTGCCCGCGGCTTTGGCGACTTTCCGGGCCGCGTTGGCTTTGGCCAGACGCTCTGCCGGGTCTTCCTCGTCACTGCCGGTTGGCAGGTCGCGGACGTGACCATAGCTGGATTTCACCACGAAATCCTTGCCCAAGTACTTGTTGATCGTCTTGGCTTTGGCCGGTGACTCGACGATGACCAGGCTGCGACCCATGCACGCTCCGTTGGGGTAGACCTCTACCCTAGACACCTTGCGGCGGTCCGGTCAAGGGGCGGCATGGGCGGCCGGCACTTGGCAGATCCGGCCATCGGACACCATCAGCGAACCGATGAAGACCACCTCCGTGATCATGCACCTCGCCCTCGCCGAACTGCGCATGCTGCATGCCGTCGACCCCCAGGCAGCGACCCGCAAAGCCCAACGGATGTGTCGCAGCGATGCAGATTTCATGCGCGGGGCGCTGCCCCTGATCGTTCCCTGGCTGGCCGATGCGATGGGCCCGGGTGACCCGGCCGGCGGCCCGTGGACGTGGTCGGTTGGCGATGCCCATCAGGGGAATTTTTCGACCCTGGCAGTGGGCAAGATGGATCGCGATGGGGTGGTGCCAGTGACCTTTGGCGTGGCGGATGTCGACGACGAAGGTCCCGCGCCGTGGAGCTGGGACCTGGCGCGACTGCTGTCGTCGATCGCGATCTCGACCCCGACCCTCAAGCGCAGCGCCTTTGACGAGCTGTGCACAGTGACCTTGAAAACCTACGCTGAAATGATGCGCCGGCTGAGCGAAGGCGACACCCTGGCCACCCGTCTGGATGCCAACGGCCTGCCTGAAGCAGTGAAGACCCTGATCGCCGAAGGCTCGACCGAGGCTCAGCACAAACGCTTCATCGCCTCGATGATTTCCGGAGCCGGGCTGCGGGCGCGGCTTAAACGCGGGGTCGATGTGATCGACGATGCGGTGTCGGAACCGGCGTTGAAGATGGCGTGGAGTCGCTTGGCCGGGCTGCCGGCGCACACCGTCCTCGACCTCGCCCGACGCTTGAATCCCGGAGGTCTCAGTTCGCTCGGCCGGCGCCGGTGGTGGCTGCTGATTCGCGAAACCAACCCGGTACCCCGCCTGCGCCTGATCGAGTTGAAGGAGCGGGCCCCCAGCGCCCTGACCCGCGTGCTGCCGGCGTCGCCCTTCGTGCCGTGGGTTGCCGAATCCGCGCCGGCGACTCAGCCGGTATGCTCGACCATGGGCGGGGATCCGTTTCAAAGAGTGTTGCGCACCGCCGCCGGCGACTGCTTGGCGCGCACCCGCTGCCACACCCGCGCGACCCTCGACATCGCCACCCTCGATGGCGGAGATCGCCGGCGGCTTGGCCATCTCTATGCCCAATTGCTGGCGACCTTCCATTGGCAGGGTCTGGCGCAGCTCACTCCCGACGCGCAAGCCCGCTGTGCCGCGATCGCCGATGCCGCGGACGGCAACCAGCGACTGGTCGCCAAACGCGCCAGCCAACTTGCCAGCCATCTGCATGAACTGGCGGTGGGCTATCGGGCGACGGTCAAGCCGCTGCTGCGCGCGCCCTCTGCCAAATCAGCAAAATCAGTAAAATCAGTAAAATCAGCCAAAGAGGCGCTTGTTTTCACATGAATGAAACGCTTTTCCTGGCCGATCTTCAACCGCTGCGCAGCGGTTAGGGCCTGTTACCGTGGGTCTTGTGACTACGTCAAATCCTTCTCTGCCAACGCCGGCGGCACCTCTCGCGGATGCTGCTGCCGTCAAATCGATGTTCGCCCGCATCGCGCCGAAATACGATCTGCTCAACCGCGTGCTGTCGGCCCGACGCGATGTCGCGTGGCGAAAAAAAGCGCTGTCGCTGTGGCGCGACACGCCGGGCGACGTCCTCGATCTGGCCTGCGGCACGTACGACCTCGGGCTTGAGGCGATCGCGCTGAACAAGGCCAAGCGCGTCCATGGGTGCGACTTCTGCCAGCCGATGCTGGTCGCGGGAAACGCCAAGCGCACCGGCCGCGCAGTGAGCGCCGCGGTCGGCGACGCGCTGCACCTGCCGTATGCCGACGGCTCATTCGATGGCGCGATGGTCGCGTATGGCTGGCGCAACTTTGGCGATCCGGCGGCATCGGCGCGCGAACTCAAACGGGTCCTGCGCCCGGGCGGTCAGCTGCTGATCCTCGAATTCTTCCGTCCGGAAAAAGTCTGGCCGAAAGTTTTCTACGGCACGTTTGGGCGCTTCGTCTTCCCCACCGTTGGCGGCGTGCTCGCGGGCGACACCGCGGCCTACACCTATCTCAACGACAGCATCAAACGCTTTCTGACCATCGCCGATGCCGACCGCACCCTGCGCGAAGCGGGTTTCAGCAATACCCGGTGGGTCAGTTTTTTCGGCGGCATCAGCCACGGAGTAGCGGCAGATGTTTAAACGACCGTCTCGTAATTCGCACTCACTTATTGCAGCCTAACCATGCTCATCCTGCTTATCAGATTCCTGTTCGTGCTGTTCGCGACCATGGTTGGCTACAGCAACGGCCAAGTGCTTTATCATGGGCTGTTCGACCTGCCGCCATGGTTCGGTGGCGCGCTTGGATTCGGCATCGCGATCACCTTGATCGCGGCCGAGCAGGCCTTTCGCCGGCGATTCACCCGCAGTCTGGTGGCCTTCCTGATCGGCTCGGCCGCCGGCCTGCTGTTATCATCTCTGCTGGTCGCGGTGCTCCGCCAAGTGTTGCCCGCAGATAGCGATCCGAGCAACACCCTCGACATCGGATTGACCATCATCACCACCTACCTGGTGCTGATCACCGTGCTGCGCAACGTCGACCGCTGGCGGGTGATCCTGCCATTTGTCGAACTCAAGGCTGATCAGTTTGATGGCGGCATTCTGGTCGTCGATGGCAGCATGCTGGGAGACACCCGGCTGCCCGCATTGATGAAAACCGGATTTTTTGCCCAAAGGCTGCTGGTTCACCGTGACGTGCTGACGTTCTGGGAAAAGGAGGCCGCCCAAGAGGACCCGATCCGCCAACGCAAAGCCACCCGTGCCCTCGAGGGTCTGACCGAGTTGCGGGCGATGAACCTGCCGCCGGTCGAAATCGACGAGACCGAGATTCCGCACTCGTCCGGCCTGGGCGATACGCTCATCCGCTTGTGCCGGCTCGAAGGGTCACGCCTGCTGACCAGCGATCGCGATCTCGCCCGGCGCGCCGAAGCCGAAGGCATTCAGGTTGTCGATCTCAACGCGCTCGCCCAGGTGCTGGCGCCGCAACTCAAACCCGGCCAAGACATCCAGGTCCTGATCAGCAAACCCGGCGAAGGCAAAGGCCAGGGCGTCGGCTTTCTCGAAGACGGCAGCATGGTGGTGGTCAACAACGCTGGCGAAAACCTCGGCCAGACCGTGACCTGCTCGATCGCCCGCATGCACAGCACCAGCAATGGGCGGATGGTATTTGCCGATCGGGTGTAGATGGAACCCAGATCGGCTTGATATTTTTTATGTAATCGCTGAGATGTAATCCTGGAGACCGTTATGGCTGATCAGCCGCCCAAAGATTATCTCACCGCCCTGCTCTTGTCGATTTTCCTCGGTGGACTCGGCATTGACCGTTTTTACCTCGGCTACATTGGGCTGGGAATCGTAAAACTGGTGACCTTTGGTGGCTGCGGGATCTGGTCGATCATCGACATCATCCTCATTGCGACCCGCAAACTGGGTGCTGCTGACGGCACGCCGTTGGCCGGTAACTGAACCAGCCTCGCAGAGCCGGCTGCTTTATGCGTCCGGCTCTGCGGCTTCTCATTGCTTACAATGCGCCTTGGGGTGCGTGGACAGCCTACGCCGTCTATCGTGCCGTGATGTTCGGGCCAAGTGGCGCAGGTGGCTGGCCGTGCCCAGTCCATCAGGTGTTCGGCTGGTGTCCGAGTTGCGGCCTGACTGGTTCCTATGTCCGATTTTTGAGTTGGCAGACCACAAACGACGTCTGGTTTTTTCTGGTTCTTCTCTTGTTCGTGATCAACGCGCTGTGGTCGTTTCGCTTGGTTTGGCGGATGCACCACCGCCAAGCTGAGATTCATCAGCCCATTTCGGCAATCCCGCCACCAGCTCACGGATGCGCGCAATCTGCTGAAGATCGGTCACCACCACGCTGACTTCGCGATTCGTGGTCAGCGCGCTGCGCGTCCAATTGTGGCTGCCGACCAACGCCGCGTGGTCATCGACGATGAGGATTTTGGCGTGGCTGATGCAGTCGGTCTCGTCCCACACCACGGGGATTCCGTGCGCTGCCAGCCAAGCGGCGGCGGCGTCGTTCTTGGGATCGCGTTGCTTGCTGCCGTACATCATACCTGCGTCGAGGCCGACCCGGACCTCGACACCCCGGGCGTGGGCTGCGGCCAGCGCCGACAGCAGACCGGTGACCACTCCATCGTCGTCAGGCCTGATGACGTATTGCAGCAGCCAGATGCGATGCTGCGCGCCGGCGATCATCCGCTCGGCCACCTGGGCATAGGCCAGCGGCTCCGATGGACCGGTAATAACCACCGCCGTCGGCGGCCGCCTGGAAACCCCCAGCCAGCCGAGCAAACCAAGACCGGTGACGATGAGCACGATGATCACCGACGATTTGAGCAAAGGATGGCGCGACCAGCCTGCCATCGGCTGCAACGGCAACCCGAGCATCAGTGTGCCGGAGCTGAAAAAGTGGCGTTCGCCAAAGCCGTCACCCCCGTCGAAACATCGGCGAACATCGGCAACATTTTTGCCAGGCGCATCGAGGTCAAAACGTTGGTCACTCCCGACGAACAGCCGGCAAAGGCGATCCGTCCGCCGGCAAGATGCACTCGCCGCACGATGCCGACGATCATCGCCAAAGCCTCAGACGTTAGCATTCGTTCGGTACTGACATCGACCAGCCAATAGCCCTCGGGGCGGTCGGCGATCAGCTGATCAAGTCCACTCCAGAGGTGCTCTGGCACGCGCACATTCGCCACCGGCGCGGGCACCACGCGGACGACCGCGACCACTCCCTGAATTTCGACCTGCCACATGATCGATACACCGTGGTCGGCCCATTCAACCCCACAAGGTACAGCCTGATCCAACGATTTTTCCGTGCATCGCACCATCTCGGTACCTCACGCGAATGACCCGCGGGAACAGGAGGATGCAGAAGACGCAGAGGACGCAGAGGACGCAGAGGACGCAAAAGGCGAAGAACTCACAACGACAAGTTTTCCAAGCCTTCCTCCTGCCTTTCTCTGCGCCTCTGCGACCTCCTGTTCGTCGTCCCGTTCGTCGTCACGTCCAAGAGTCCCCGGGTCACCGCCTTTCAGCGAGCGCTGCCTGCGCGGCCGCGATGACCGCGGCGACCGGGATCTGAGCCATCGCACCTTTGCTGACATCGTTGCGTTCCCACGCGGCCCCCGGGGCTTGCAGGGTGCGGTAGCCTGGGCCGCGGGGGCCGTTGCGCTCGGCGGGGACGGGGCCGAACAGCCCGACCGCGGGGATTCCCAGAGCCAACGCCAGATGCAGCGGACCGGTGTCGCCGCTGACCACGACCGCGGCGTGGGCGAGCAGGCCCGCGAGCTGCGGAATAGTCGTGGGCGGGGCAAGCACA
This sequence comes from Planctomycetales bacterium, assembly GCA_025362255.1. Classification (GTDB taxonomy): domain Bacteria; phylum Planctomycetota; class UBA11346; order UBA11346; family UBA11346; genus CAIUVD01. The sequence continues at coordinate 1,710 of JANYGY010000071.1, read as the reverse complement.
CCATGATCAGCAGCATCAATGATCCGCTCAGCGACCAACCGCTCGGCTGGTGAACCCCATACGACCACCAGCGGCAGACCGCGCTGGCCGAGCTCGCGCGCGAAAGCGATCTGATGCTCGGCCGGCCAGACTTTGGTCGGCCAGCCGGCACCCACATTCAACATCCAGGGCTGGGGCAGCCCAGCCTCGCGCAGCCAAGCACCTGCCGAGGTGCGCTGGGTCTCCCATCGCGGCAAGGGAAACGTCCACGGCCCCACCGGAACGATGCCCAGCAATCGCGACAGGTCGCGTTGCTGATCGATGACGTGCACCGCGGTCAGCGGCTGACGTCGCTGGGTCGCCAGCCAGGCCCCCTCACGGGCACGCGGGCGGGCATGGCCAAGTCGTTCGGGCGCGCCGCTGAGCCACGTCGCCAAGGCGCTTTTCGCCAGGCCCTGGGCATCGATCGCCACATCATAGGCGGCGGCACGCAGTTCCTTGGTGAGCGCGACCAGAGCATCGACGCGGGTCGCCAAAGCCGCCGTGCGCAGGAGCTTGCGCGGCAGGCGATGGATGGTGGTGACGGCCGGAGAACCCTCGATCAACGGGGCCCAGCGATCTTCGCACAACCAGCCGACTTCGTGCCCGGCAGCGACGCAATCCGCGGCCAGCGGCAAGGTATGCACGATGTCGCCAAAGGCTCCGAGCCGAACAATAAGCACACGCATCGTAGAGCATGGTTGCCATGTGGGACAACCCCGCAACACCTGGAACCAGCCCGCTTGCCGGGGGTGACGGCCCTGGTACAAGTCCGCAGCCACCACTGAGCCACTATGCCCGCCTCTCCAGAAGACCATTTAAGCCTCGGTAAAGTCGCCAAGCGCTGCAACGTAAGTCGTACGACGGTTTACCGCTGGATTATCGGAGGTCACCTCAAGGCATACAGTCTTCCCAGTGGCCACTTTCGCGTAAAGCCTGATGAACTCGGTGAATTCTGCCGCGCATTCAACATGCCCGACGTCATGGCCGTGGGCACCAAGCGCAAACCGGTTGGCAACAAGCTCAACATCCTCATTGCCGATGACCATCCGGATGTGGTGTTATTGCTCAAGAAAATCACTGAACGGTACCTGCCAGACGCCGCGATCCACGAAGCGATCAATGGCGTCGATACGGTCATCGCGGTCGGCACGATCCAACCGCAATTGATGCTCCTCGACATCATGATGCCGGGCATGGATGGCTTTGCGGTGCTTCAGGAATTGCTCCGCCGCCCTGAATTGGCGCACAGCAAAGTGGTGGTGGTCAGCGCCTATGAACCCTTCGATCGGGTAGAGGAACTGGCCCGGCTGAATCCGCAGATCGTGTCGTGTGTGCGCAAGCCGGTCAGCGTCGAGGCGCTCGGCCGGATGCTGCAGGAAATCGCCTATACCATCGCCAACGAGCCCCGTCCGGTGGTCACCGCAGGTGCGGCGGCCGACGATGACGAGGACGATGACGCCTGATGATCTCTGCGTTTGCGGGACTCGAACCCGATCTCGAAGCCGTAGAAGAGCACATGGCCCGGGCCTTGGCGGCTGATGAGCTGCGGGTCGACGGCCTAATCCACGACCTGGGGCCGTTTCACGGCAAGATGCTGCGTCCGGCCCTGGTGCTGCTGGTCGCCCGGGCGCTCGGCGGAATCACCGACCTGCATCGCAAACTCGGCGCGGCGCTGGAGATGATCCACAC
>JANYGY010000047.1 GCA_025362255.1 Planctomycetales bacterium | reverse complement strand
GGATCGCTATCGCAGCGGCAGCAAAGCCGCGTGGTTCGGGCCGTTGGTGCTCGCCCTGCCGGCGTGGCTCGGCCTCTATCTCGCGTTCGCCGGGTGCCTCGCCCTTGGCGCTTTCGCGGTGTTCACCGGCATCCAGCAATTTCATGTCCCGGAACTGATTCGCGCCCTGCGCGGGCCATGAGCGGTCAGCTTGCGCGCGGCGGGCTAACCCGTCGTGCGCAATCCTGACGCGATCGCATTCACCGACAGCAGCAAGGTCGGCAACAACGCCTCGGCCTGGGTCTTGTCGCCGGCATCGCGCAGGGCGCGCCAGCGACGGATGAGGGTGATTTGATGCGCATGCAGGGCGCGCAGGCCGTGATCACGCATCACCAGCGTGCGCACCAGACGCGGCCGGCGTTTGGCCAGCGGGCTGCCGCCGAAGACCCGGTCGAGCATCGCGCTGGTGCGACGGTATTCGTCGGCGATGCGTTTCTGAAATGCATCGCGAATCCCGACGTCAGCCACCAGCGACGCGTAATCCGCCATCAGATCGAGCGCCACCGACGCGACATTGGATTCGATGTTGGAGAGTGCGTAACGCAGAAATGACCAATCGCGGGCCCGCTTCTCGATCAGCGCGAACGCCGTCGGATCCGACATCGCGACGCGCTCCAACGCGGTGCCCAGACCAAACCATCCCGGCAGGTAATGACGGCTCTGATTCCACGAGAAGACCCATGGGATCGCGCGCAGGTCGGCCAACGTACGGCGACCAGTGCGCCGGCTCGGACGCGAGCCGATCGCGGCGTGTTCCAGCACATCGATCGGCGTCGCCTCGCTGAAATAGGTCATGAAGCCGTCCGCCGCGAGCAGGCTTTCGTAAGCTTCTTTGCCATGCTCGGCGAGCCGATCGAGCACCGCATGAGTATCGCTATAATCGGTTTCAGGTCCGCGATGATGGATTGCAGTGGCGGTGACGCCGGCGACCAGCAATTCGAGATTGTAGGTCGCGGTCAGCGGGTTCGCATATTTCTGGGCGATCGTCTCACCTTGTTCGGTCACTCGCAGATCGCCGCACAGCGAGCCGTATGGCAGGGCCTCCAGAAAGCGGTGGGTCGGACCTGCACCGCGACTGACGGTGCCGCCGCGACCATGGAAAAACCGCACGTCGACTCCGGACTGGGCCGCCGCCGTGACGAGTGCCGCCTGCGAGCGATGGAGATTCCATTGGCTGGCGAAGATGCCGCCGTCCTTGCAGGAATCGCTGTAGCCCAACATCACCTGCTGTTGCGGCGCGCGCCCCGGACATTGCAGCGCGAGGCTGCGGCGGGTCACTGGATGGGCGAGGAATGCTTTGAGGATTTCGCTCGAACCGCGCAGATCACCGATCGTTTCAAACAACGGCACCACCGGCAGCTCGCTTGCCAAACCAGGCGTGTCGCCGTCGCTTCCGCTGCCGTCATGCCACGAGACCAGCCCAGCTTCACGGGCCAGGACATAGACCGTCAGCAGGTCTGAGAGGCTGCGCGTCATCGAGACAATCAGCGCGCCAAGGCCATCGCGGCCGAATGCGGTGCGATGCGCCGCCACCGTGCGGTAGCAATCGAGGACGATGGTCGCTTCGTGACCGAGGACCGCTTCAGGATGCGCCAGGGGCCGCGGGCTGCGCAGCTCGCTGTCGAGCAACGCCAGCCGCTCTTTTTCGCTCCAGTCGCTCCAGTTCGCGGCGTCGATGCCAGCGGCAACCAGCAGCTGGGCGAGCGCGATCTCATGCACCGCACTGTTCTGACGGATGTCGAGCACCGCGAGGTGGAATCCGAACACCCCGACCGCGCGTTCGACCTCCAGCAGATCGGCGACCGCCAGGCGCTGGGCCCCGACTGACATCAGGCCATTGCGCAGCACCCGCAGATCTGCCGCCAATTCACTCGGCCGCTGGTATTGCCACGCCGCCGGCACGCCGTTTTCCGGCGGCAACCGCGCGACCATCAGATTGATCCACTGACGCCATGGCTCTTTGGGATTGCGGGTCAGCGCCTCTGTCCCCGCAGCCTGGCAGGTGACCGCCAACTGAGCGATGGCGACGGCGAATGCAGGTGAAGGCTCCTGCAACCGATTCGACAGCGACATCGCCACCGCCAGCCGACGCAGGTGCGCCCGATGCACCTGCAGCGCACCGCTGCGCAACTCATGCAACGTATCGGCGGTGATCCGCGCGGTGATCAGCGGGTGGCCATCGCGATCTCCGCCGACCCACGAGCCGAAGCGCAGTTGCGGCAGCAGATCGGGATCGTCGAGCAGGCTTTCATCCCAGCCCTGTTCACGCCACGCATGGCGCAGCCGATGATCCAGCCGGCTCAGGACTTCGGGGAAGACTTCGCGCAGATAATGGATCACCCCGCGCCGCTCGCTGGCGACATCGGGCTTATTCAGACGGATCTCACCGGTGCGCCACAGACGTTCGATCGCCGCCTCGATGGCGTCGGCGATCTCGCGCTGCTCGGCAGGCGTCCACATGGTGTTTTCGCGTTTGACCAATTGGAGATACAATTGGCGATGCTGTTCGAGCATCGTCGAGCGTTTGGATTCGGTCGGATGCGCGGTGAGCACCGGCTCGACGCGAACGTGGCGGAGGATCGCCAGCACGTCGGCCGGGCCTTTGCCCTGGGCCGCCAGATCGTGCAACGTACGCCCCCACAACCCCGCCTCGGCCGCCATGCCTTCGGCGGTTTCGCGCCGCCGGCGACCCTGATTGGCCGAATTCTCTTCAACCATGTTGAGCAATTGAAAGGCCATCGACAGCGCGCGGATGCCGCGCTCGGTCAGATTCTCTCCGTCTCGCGTCGGCGAGACCGCCACGTCGCCATGACTCGTCCACGGCAGTCGCTTGGCCAACTCGCCTTCATGCTGCTCGGTCAGGATGCGGTGGAACGCGTCCATCACGAGCACCAGATCACGGTCAAGCTTGTCGAAGGCGAAGTCGGAAATCGGGGTCTGGGCCATGGTGGAACGAGCATCCGTGGACCCCGACCCCTCACAAGGCAGCGATGAATCCGGTTGCGTCGACCGTTCACCTTCGCGCCATTCCACTAGCCTTGCGATACCGGGTCGAGTCGTTATGAAAGCGCTTCCACAAAATCCCCCGCGCGGCGCTTCGGTGCGCCCAGGAGCCCTCAATGGCCGCAAAAATCAGTAAAAAACGCGCAATCGTCGTCGGTTGCGGCGGCATGGGACGGGCCTGGATGAAGAATCTCCAGGACAATCCCCGGGCCGAACTGATCGGCGTGGTCGATGTCCGAAACGACGCGGCGCAATCGGCCGCCAAGGATTTCGGCCTGGCCCCCGAAACAGCCTTCACCTCGGTCGCGGCGGCGATCAAGGCCCTGAAGCCCGACTTCGTGTGCGATATCACGATTCCCGCAGCGCATTGCCCGACCACCGTCGCGGCCCTGAAGCTCGGCGTCCCGGTGCTGGGTGAAAAACCCTTGGCCAATTCGATGGCCGAGGCGCGCTTGATGGTGGCGGCGGCGGCAAAGTCGGGTGCGACCTCGATGATCAGCCAGAGTCGCCGCTATGAAGTCCACCATGCGGCCATCCGCGAGGGGATCCGCAAAGGTGTCATCGGTGACATCACGACCCTCAACTGCGACTTCTACATCGGCGCTCATTTTTCACGCGTCGGGCACCTCGACTTCCGCGACACCATGGAATCACCGTTGATTCTCGACATGTCGATCCATCACTTTGATTTGGCGCGCTATTTCTTCGCCGCCGATCCGGTGTCGGTCTATTGCCAGGAATTCAATCCCAAGGGTTCGTGGTACCAGGGTGACGTCGCTGCCAGCGCGATCTTCGAAATGGACAATGGCGCCATTTTCACGTATCGCGGCTCGTGGTGCGCCGATGGCCGCCACACCAGTTGGCATGGAGACTGGCGCATCATCGGCCAACGCGGGACGATCACCTATGAGAATGATCAGGCGCCCAAAGGCGAACGTTGCAAAAAGGGCGCAAAGCCGGGATTTTGCACGGAACAGGAACCGGTGGTACTGCCCGATACCAAAATCAACGGTTCCGGAATCGCCGGCTCCCTCAACGAATTCCTCGATCACCTGATCAAGGGCAAGCCCGTGCAATGCGAGACCAAGGATAACATCAAATCTTTGGCGATGGTGTTCGCGGCAATGAAATCAGCGCGCAGCGGTAAGCGCGAAAAAGTCACCTGGTAGATCGTCTCCTCTCTCATCTCCTACGAATCACCACTCTTTCACGGCAGGTCTATGAGCTACACTGAATCCGTCAAAATCGGCACCTTGGTGCCCGGTTCGCAAAACACTCACAAG
>JANYGY010000003.1 GCA_025362255.1 Planctomycetales bacterium | reverse complement strand
AATACGTGCGGGTGGGCCGGATCTGCGGTTTTTTTGAATTGGCCGGGAATGAAATACGTGCGGGTGGGCCGGATCTGCGGTTTTTTGCATTGGCCTGGAACGAAATACGTGCGGGTGGGCCGGATCTGCGGTTTTTTGCATTGGCCGGGAATGCAAAAAATTTACACCCGCCAGCTTTCGCTGGCGGGTGTAAATTTTTAATCGGCAAGGGTGAGGAAATGATGGACAGGTGGTTCAGCGCGAGCGCTTGACCAGCGTCAGCAGATAGCCGCGGCTGGGCAGGACCTGGTGCTTCACTTCGTCCATCGCGCTTTCGAGAGCGCGCAGGATCGGGTCGTCATTCTTGATGTTCAGGGCGTTGCCGTGGTTGACGAAACCCAACGACATTTTTTCCTGATCGGCGACCAGGAGCACGGTGCAGGTTTCGTTGGCGTCGGTGGCATGGCTGCGAATCAGCGAGGCAGTCTCTTCGATCGCGCGGGCAATGGCGGTGGTGACGGTGGCCGGCAGCTTGCAGCGGCTGGCCAAGGACAGGGCGAGGTCGGTCAGGGGGCCGCCGAAATCGAGATCGCAGGGCAGCTTGACCTCGACCATCTTGACCTTGGACATCTCATAGAATTCAATCGTCCCGGCTTGATCGACGCTGAAATAATCGCCGCTGCGCGGATCCTTGAAGCGGCCGGGCTGCGATACATTCATGCCCATCCCGGTGACAGGATGCTTGAATTGCAGGGGGAACTTCGCGGTCGGTGCTGACGGTGCCGAGGCGCTCTTGGCTTTGCCGAAACTGGCGACGGCCTTTTCGATGGTGTCGTGGGTCTCGAACAGGGCGAGCAGGCCGAGCATCTCGAACAAGGCGATGACCTTGGCCGGAACTCCGACGAGTTTGATGTCGCCGCCCTTTTCACGGAAGGTGTCGACACATTTGACGATGGTGCCAAGACCCGTGGAGTTGATGTACTTCACGTTGGTCAGGACCAGCATCACGTTGCGTGTGCCACCCGAGAGGATCTCCGAGAGCCGCCCCTCGAAGGTCTGGTTGGTGCTCGCATCGATCGAGCCTGTCAGAAAGACTGTTTTGGCTTCTTCGCCAGAGGACAGTGCGACGGACTTGATATCAAAATTCAAGACGGCCATGAGGGCTCCGTATCGGTGGACGAGGGAGGAGCATTCGTCAGCCGGTCGCGAACGCAAATCCAAGCCAGGGCACCAACCGGTGAGTGTGATACGCAAAACACCGCCTGACCGTGCCTGAGACGTGAATCCAGGGGGGGGGCGGATCTGATGTATTCAACGGGCGCAGGTCGCCCGTTTGGCGGTGATCTTCGATCCCGCGAGACGCAGGACCATGATCAATAAGATCACCATAAGGCAGACGGCGCATGGGCAGCTTTTTCGGCAAGGGCAAAGACAAAGACGGCGCGGACAAGGGAAAGAGCAAGGATGAGCTCAAATCTCCAGTCGTGCCCACGCGCGCCAGCCGGCGGGCAGTAATCCCCGGCTCGGCACCTGCCAATCCACGGCCCAATCCGATGGGCACGGGCAGCCAAATGCGTCCGGGCGCTCCAAAGAATTCAGGGGCTCCCGCTGTACAGGCACCGTCGGTCTTCGCCCGGCCCAAGGCGCCCGGCAGCGGACTCGCCTCCACTGGCGCCAGCTCGGATAGCGACCACTTGGTTCTGGCCCCAGGCGAATCGCCGGGCCGCCCGGATACCAAAGGGCCGATCCTCAATTCCAGCGCTCCACAATTTGCCGGCAGCTTGGCCAGCAGTGCGCGCACCACCGGGCCCTGCCGCACGGGCGACGGTGCGTTGATCGATTTCATGGTGGTCAAAGCGAAACTCATTTCGCGAGAGCAGGCTGATCTGATCAGCGCCAAGGCCCAGCGCGATGGTCTGGCGCTCGATGCCGCCGCTGTGGTTCTGAAAGTCGTTACCGAGGATGCGCTGGTGAATGCACTGACCCAGGAATGCTGGGTGCCGCATCTGAAGGTCGATAAATACGAAATCCGCAAAAAGGCGCTCGACACCGTCAGTCGCGAAGACGCCGTGCATTTCAGTGTTTTTCCAGTCGATAAGCTGGGCAGCCTGTTGACCCTCGCGATGGTCAACCCGCTTGATGCGGACACTATTCGGACGCTTGAATCAAAGACTGGGCTTGATATCAAACGGGTTGTCGCAACCCGCAGCGAAATCCAGCAAGGTATCGAAAAATATTATTCGGGCCGGGTCGAGGCCAAAGACACCTCGATCAGTTTCACCGCCGATGCCGCGATGGAGACCAAAAGCGTCACCCAGATGCTTGGCAATGTCAAAGCATCCGACTCTTCTCTCCTCAATGACAGTTCTGACATCGCGGCACCGATCCTGTTCGGTGATCAGCTGGTAACCCCTGAGATCCAGGACATCGATGATCTGCTATCAGCCGATGAGATCATCGCCCCGGCGATCATCGATTCGCGTGCTTTGGACATGGACCTGCCGCTGATTGTTCCAGCCGGTGAGATCATCGAGATCGCCGAAGCGCCCATTCTCGACACTCCAGCCCTTGAAGCGCGTTCGTTGCGTACGACGTCCTTGCCTGAGTTGAGCGATGATACTGATGTGGATGAGCCGCGGCCGTTGAAACCAGCGGTTTTCTCTTTTGATGATACCCCGGTCGCTGCTCCCGCGATCAATCCGCCAGTGACGCCGTTGGCCCTGGTGCCTTTACCCCAGGTGCCTGCGGCAAAAGCACCCGCGCCAATCAAGCCGGTGGCCCCGCTGCCGGTCGCCAAACCGCCGAGCACGACCCGCATCGCCGCGCCGGAATTCGAACTCGATGACACCGATTCACTGCAGCCGGTCATTCAACCCGCAGTCAAGCCAGCCACCGAGGTGAGACCGGTGGTGCGTTCGACTGGGCTGTTCACGGCTACCCCGCCAGCGGTTCCGCCCCGCTCCTTGCCGCCGCCAACCCCGATCGCCAGGCCTTCGACCGCCGCGGTGGCGCGTCCCTCCACGGTCTCGATCACCCGTCCGCCCACCGCTGCCATCGCCCGGCCGGTGACCACTTCCATAACTCGTTCCGCAAGTGGCCAGCACAATCGGGTGGGCAGTTCATCGAATCTCTTTCCTGCGCGGACCGGATCTGGTCGCGTCGCCAACCCCAAAGTCATCAATCTGATCCCAGTGCTCGAAGAAGAGTTCCAGCACGCGATCACCCACGGCAAAGCGCATGTGTTCGAGAAGTGGGTGGGCCTGCAAGGGCGCAACCGGATCATCAATGCCGTACCGGTCGACGCGGAATTTGATGATCTTCTGGCGGGACTGTACCATTCAGCCCGCTAACTTCTGAATACAAAAAAAGCCTGAGGTTTTACCTCAGGCTTTTTTTATCAAAATACATGTACCGACGCTGCCAAGTTTCCCTAGCAAAGTAGGTGAGTCTAAGCTCTCGACGAGCGCGAAATACCGACGGCGCCACCTATCAAAGCGATCAAGCCGAGGACGACGAGCACGATGGTGCGGTTATCGGGAGTACCCTTGAAAAATTTACTGAAGCTTGAGCTGACACTGTCGCCAGCGAAGAAGGCGAACCCGAGAAGGACGACGCCCGCGACGAAAAGTGCGATGAATAATGGTTTGTTCATGAGATCACTCGATTAGGTAAATAGGATTGGGAATTTTAACATCAGCAAAATAGAGACAGGTACGCAGCTATCCACGTTAAGACAGCTGATGACCTGTCACAAGGCTGGTAAAATGAGATGATTTTCCATATTTTGGCGACCCATAGACCAGCTCGCATATGGATTAGGTGAAGCTCTAGATGATCGCTTACTTCACGGCTTTAGTTGCTTTGGCGGCTTTGGGTTTGGCAGCTTTTTGTTTGGCGGCAGTGGTCTTGGTCTTGCCGGCTGCCTTGCCAACTGCCTTATCTTTGCCGCCTCGGGCAGTGGTTACCAGAAACGCGGTCACGGCAAGAACAGCGGCCACGGCGACAGCGGTTTTGACGGGATTTTTCTTGCTCCAACCTACCAGGTCGCCGGTGGATTTCTTCAACCGCTCAATGGCGTCATGCAGGTATTGTTCGCCATTGTCAGTGATCGACGAGGAGACCTTCTGTTTCAACGAATCGAACGAATCCGATAAGCCCGAGCCAACCATCTGGCTGATAAACTGGAGCGAACCCGGTTCGCCTGACGCGGATTTTTTGGAGGAAGAGGGCTTTGCAGCAGATTGGGCAGAAGACATGGAATATTCCTGATTCGAGATTTTGGTTGGAAGAGCGACACAACGATTTTCAAATGTATCAAACAGAAAGATCTCCACTGATCATTGAAACTAAATTCAACTGATGCAGTGGAGAAACAGTCAGTTGCGGTTACTTCGTATCTTCGAGACGCTTGGCTTCATCGAGATGCGCTTGGAGATGTGGCAGATGT
>JANYGY010000256.1 GCA_025362255.1 Planctomycetales bacterium | reverse complement strand
CCATCTCGATGAATTGCGGCATGGTCGCCGCCAAGCTGAGCTGCTCGGGATCGGCGGTGTAGATCCCGCTGATGAGCGGTTGCGCAATGCGTTCGAGCGCCTCTCGCCCGAGCCGCCGGCGCACGAAATCGCCGAGTGATTCGTCGTCAGCATCACCGGGAGGAATCAGCAGATCCTGCACCATGCGCAGTTTGCCGCGCCAGGACAGCAGTCGCGACCAAAGAAAGGGCCACAGTTTTCCTGGCGCCATCAGGTACAGGCCTTCAGGCACCGCGATCAGACGGTTGCCGCGCGCGATCAGACTGCTGCGCGCCGCCGGATCCGTAGCTTGCAGAGCATCGCTCAGGCCGAGGTCGGCGATCAATGCCAAGGCCGCCGGCTTGGTCCGCAGCAGCGAGTCCGGGCCGAGTTCGAGGACCAGCCCCTCGGCCGTCAGAGTCTGCACCGTACCACCCAGATGCGGCGACGATTCGCAGATCGTGATCACCGCGTGCGGCAGCCGTTGACGCAATCGGAAAGCACAGGCCAAGCCGCCGATGCCTCCGCCGATGATGACGATCCGCGCGGGCGGGTTGAGGACCTGGTCGGCCTCAACCACCGTGCACGACCTCGACCAAGCGGCGGGCCTGTTCGGGATCGGTCTCTTTGAATACGCCATGACCGAGGTTGAAGATGTGTCCCGGACGACCGGCAGCGGCAGTGAGCACCGCGTGCGCCGCGGCGGTCAGGCGCTCGGTCGGCGCCAACAGCATCGCTGGATCGAGGTTGCCTTGAATGCTGATCCGCTGCGGCCCGCCCAAAGAACGCCAAGCAACATCCAGATCCACCGCCGCGTCAAGCCCGATGACATCCGCGCCGCAAGCAGCGAGCAGATCAAGGAGATGTCCCGTGCCGGTGCCGAACAGGATCACCGGGACGCCATCAACGATCTGGCTGATCAAGTGCGTCAGATGCGGCTGGACGAATTCGCTGAAATCAGCGCGCGTGAGCGTGCCGACCCAAGAATCGAAAATCTGCAGGCAGGCAGCGCCGGCAGCGACTTGCTGATTGAGGTACGGCGCGAGGGTCGCGACCAGCCGTTCGAGCAACCGATGCCAAGCCGCGGGTTCGCGGTACATGAACGCCCGGGTGCGCGCAAATTGGCGGGATGAGCCGCCTTCGATGGCGTATGCCGCCAGGGTGAAGGGCGCGCCGCAGAAACCGATGCACGGAATATCAGGCGGCAAGGCGGCGACCGTGCGGCGTATAGCCTCGTGCACATAGCCCAGATCGGCAGCGGCTTGCAGGGGATCGCGCAAGGCGGCGACGCCTGCGGGTCCATCGAGCGGGGCCAACCGCGGGCCATCGCCAGCGGTGAATTCAAGGGGCAGGCCCAACGCTTCGAGAGCGATGAGGATGTCGCTGAAGATGATCGCAGCGTCGACGCCCAGCCAGTCCCGGGCATAGACCGTGACCTCTGCCGCCTGATCGGGATTCTTGCACAGGTCGAGAAAACTCGAACCGGCGCGGATGCCGCGATAATGCTGCATGTAGCGACCCGCCTGGCGCATCAGCCAGATCGGGGTGCGAGTGGTCGGCTCGCCCCGGCACGCGCGCAGAAAATGGCTGTTCCATCGCGCCTCGGGCTGACCAAGGACATTTCCCGAAGCTCGGATGCCGAGGCGGTGCGGACGCGCAGAGGGGGCCGTGGACATGCCTGCCAAGTTAGTTCTCAGCGGACGTCACACCACCGCCTGAGCGGCTCCATCCGCATCGGGCCGGGTCCGCCACCGTTTGTGCCACCAGACCCATTGCTCGGGCTGGGCGCGCACCAGCGCTTCTTCGTAGGCCGTGGTCCAGGCGATGATCGCCTGGTGGGTCGCCGCGCGGTCCTCTTTGCGAGAAGACGAGGCGCGTGTGAAAGCCGTGCGGGGACCTGCATGCAGCACCCAGCGCCCGGCGCGGCGATACAGCAGCAGCGGCTGCACCGGCACCCGGGCGACCAGGGCCAGTGCGGCGGGCGCCACCGGGGTGCGCGCCGCGATCCCGAACCATGGAACAAAACAGCCGGCCAGATGCGGCACATCCTGATCCGCGAGCGTCGCCACCACCGTCCCGCGACGCAGCAGACGAACCAGGTCACGGACATCGTCATCTTGATAAACGAGCTGCGCTCCGCCTGCCGTACGCAGGTCATGGACGAGCGTATCCAGTGCCGGATCACGCAGACGTCGCCCGATCATCGCCGCCGGGGCAAGCCCGCCGAAGACCCGCGCGAGCAATTCCCAATTGCCGAAATGACCGGTGAAAACCACGGTTCCTTCGCCAGCGTGGGCAGCGCGCACCAGGTCGCGCAGATGCTCGCGACCTTCGACCATCAGGCCCCGGCGCAGGGTATGCGGGGGTCGGGTCCAGGTGACGATGGTCCACAACGCGGTTGCCCCGAAATGGCCGAAGCACCGTTCGCAGGTGCGCGCGATCCACCGCGGGTCGTGTTCGGGAAACGCCATCGTCAGATGCGCGATGCAACGACGCACATCGCGTAGCGGCAGGCGACTGGCCAGCCGTCCGAGCGCATGGCCGAGCGTCCAGGCGAACCTGGGGGGAATGACCCGCGCTGCGCGCAGCAGCACTTTCAGCACTTCCACTTTCAGCACTTCCACTTTCATGAAGCTGCACGCGCCGGCAGGTCGGCAAGCCAACCGAACAATGCCGTTTGGGCGGCGATCGCCGACGTCAGATCGCCCAGGTGGACGCTTTCATTTTCCGCGTGCGCGGCGCAGGCGGGATCTTCGACGCCGATCAAAAGCGCGGGAATGCCACCCAGCCGTTCGGTGATTTCTCCGACAAAGGGGATGGATGCACCGCACCCGATGTCGATCGGGTCGACGCCATAGCCCAACGCCAACGCCGCGCGCGCCGCCGCAAACGCTGGATGAGCGGTGGCGGTGCTCCACGGTTCGCCGGCCCGATCGCCGGTGATCGTCAGCCGCGCCCACGGCGGGCAGTGCTGATGCAGATGCGCGCTCAACAGGTTCGCGATCGTGGCGCCATCCATGTCAGGCACGATGCGGATGCCGATCCGCGCCCACGCCGCATCCATCAGGACATTCCCGGTTTTGCCGCGTTCTCCTGCCTGGATCGCATTCACTGCAAACGCCGGAGCGCGCCATAATTGAGTGTGCACACTGGCCGCATCGCCAATGAGCGCCGCGCCGTAGAGCAGCCCCGCCTGGTCGGCGAACCGGCGGCTGGTGAACGGAATGCGCGAAAAACCGGCACGTTCGGTGGCAGTCGGCGGGCGCACGTCCGCGAGCATGCCGGGGATCGCGAGCGTGCCGTCGGCATGCGTGCACGTCGCCAGCAGGCGGCAGAGCGCCATCGTCACGTCGGGCACCGGGCCGCCCCACATGCCCGAATGCAGCGGACTGGCCAACGCGCGCAGCTCGACCTCCAGCGAGACGTGGCCGCGCAAACTGGTGGTCAGCGACGGCACGCCGGTGTCGACGTTGGCGAGGTCGGCGATGATCACGCAGTCGGCCTTAAGTTCCTCGACATGCGCCGCGAGGAACTCCGAAAAATGAGGCGAGCCGATTTCCTCCTCGCCTTCGATCAGCACCGTGAGATTGACCGGCGGATGGCCGGCGACCGCATTCCACGCCGCGGCCGCAGCGCAATGCAGCGCGATGCCGGCTTTGTCGTCAGCGGCGCCCCGACCGTACAGCCGGCCGTCTCGCTCAACCGGTTCATGCGCTGGCGAATGCCACAGCGCCTCGCGCAGCGGCGGTTGGACATCGTGATGCGCATACAACAGCACCGTCGGCTTCCCCGGACCGGCGCGGTGATCGCGGGCAATCACATAGGGCAGCACCCCAGGCAGGCGGCTGACCCGGACCTCCGGATAGCCCGCCGCGCGCAGCCACTCGGCAGTCGCCAGCGCCGAGGCCTCGACGTGGACGGGATCAAAACCGTTGAACGAGCACGACGGGATCCGCACCAGTTCCTTCAATCGCGCCAAGGTTGCCGGGAAATCAGCGCGTGCCCGGGCCACCGCGGCGGCGATTTCGGGTGTGAGGGTGTGCGCGGTTGAGGCAACAGGGGGCACGGGAGGGGACGCGGGCATGGCTCGAGAAGCTACCAAGTGTGGAAAATTCGCAGCCTGCTGGCGGTCAGGCCGATGTGATAAGGGTCGCATGTCCTTGCCATCCGGGCCGTGGTCGGTCTACTTCGCGCCTTCGCGCTGCAGCGTGTGCCCCGGAAGCGGTGGCCTGGCAACGCCCACGTATGGCCGGAACCCCGTCGGCTTCGGATGCGCTTCGGTAGCGCGTCCCTGGCGGAGGTCGTGCCCTACCCATTTGAACGGTAGCCCCATGTCTGATACCCCCGATCTCGCCAGTCTGACCATCAAAGACCTGCGTCTGATGGCCAGCGAACACGCGATTCTCAATGCCAGCCGGATGGGCAAGGAAAAGCTCATCGGCGTCCTCCACGGAGCCCTCGCCAAGCGCAGCAGCGAGCAGGCCCCTGAAGCCCAGCCGGCAGCAATCGCTGCCGCCGCCGCTGACCACAGCACGACCAGCGCGCCTGCCCACCGACCCACCGCGGTCGAGCCCGAAGTTATCAGTCCGGAAAGCGTCGCCCGGCTCGCCGGAACCGACGAACCCGAAGTCCTCGATGCGGCAGAGGTCTCAGCGCTGACCGATGCGGCTCCAGCTGGTGAAGGCGGCGAGGCCGGCGCCAGCGACGGCCAACCCGGCGAAGGCGAGCCGCGTCGTCGTCGTCGCCGTCGGCGGCGCGGCCGTGGTCGTGGTCGTGACGACGATGGCTCAGACCAGCAGGGCAATCCGGCTGGCGAAGGCGCCGACGAAAACGGGGACGACAATGACGCTGACGCTGATGATGCCGAATCCGGCGCCGGCGCGACCCCCGCAGTAGGCGCTGTTTCTCCGTCACGTGATCGCGCGGCAAGTCCGTCTCCGACGAACGCCGGCGAACAGCCTGCTGGCGATCACGTTTCAAGCGACCAAGCCGCAGGCGACCAAGCAGCCCCGGTTGCACGGCAGCCTTTCGGCGAACGCAATCAGCGTCGCCAGCCGCTCGAGCGCAAGCCGCAGGATGATCGTCAGGCACCGCGCGAACGTCAGCCCTCGAATGACCGCCAAGCGAACGACCGTGGTCCCCGTGAAGGCAATCGGTCCTCAGGCGACCGCCAACAACAAGTCGACCGCCAACAACAAGTCGACCGCCAGCAGCAAGGCGATCGCCAACAACAAGGCGACCGCCAAAATAACAGCGACCGCCAGCCGCAGGCCGAGCGCCCAGCTCCGCAGGCTCAGGTCGAGCGCAGTCCGCGGCCTCGCCTCGATGGGCCGCAGCGTCCAGTCGGCAGCGTGCTCGATCGCTTGTCGGTCTTCACCCGCGGCATCCTCGAACTGTGCGATGCCTCGACCCCTTCGTGGGCCCAGCCGCGCTTGGCCGAGTTGCTCGCGGATGCCGGCGTCGTGCCGATGCCCAGCACCGGCCAGCCGCATGCGGACTACCACCGCGTGCTCGGCTCGATTGCGACCGGCACCGTGCCGGCAGGCAATATCTGCGAAATCACCGCGCCGGGCTTCGCGCTGCGTGGTGATCGCGGAGACCTCTTCTGTCTGCGCAAAGCCGAGGTTAAGATCGCCGGCAGTCGCACCGAAAGCGCTCAGGCCATCGCTGCTTCGCCTGCCGCAGCGACCTCGACGCCAGCCGCGGCGCCACGCCGGCCGTTGCCCGCGATGACGCGATCAGCGGCGCCGGTTGCCCCTGTCCAGTCGACCCCGCAACCGACCGACGCGACCGAATCCGCCCGCGGCTGGGCGGATGATGCGCAGGGCGATGCGCCGTCGGTTCCGGACGCGGTCCTCGCGTCAGCGCCGCCCGAAACCGATTCCATCCAGCGTGACGAACCAGCGCCTGTGGCCCTGGGCGATGACGGCCTGCCGCCATCGGTCTATCAAGAGCGCGCGCCCCGTGCCCCGCGCGATCGCCGCGGCCGCCGTGGCGATCGGACCAACGACGCGGCCCCAGAGGGCAACGTCGTCGAATCAGGTTCAGCGCCTCAAGCAAGCCAAGACCAGCGCGAATCAGGCGAGCCGGAAGTGCTCGCCGCGCCTGATCTCGAAATTGTTCCCGAATCGGCGTCGTCCGTCGTCAGCGAAACCGCTGACAGCCACGCCGTGCGGCCGCCAGTGCCCTCCCCCGGGCGCAACCCCGAGCGCGTCCATCGCCGTGAATCGGCAACCACAGCCCAGCCGCTGCCGTTGACCCATCTCGCCACCGAAGAACTCGCCGCCAAGCCCAAGGCCGAGGCCTTCCGCGCGTTGGGTCTCAACGATCAGATCCTCGCCGATCTGGCGACCATGGGCTGGAAGGATCCCTCGCCGATCCAGGCGGCCGCGATCCCGGTTGCCTTGGCGGGTCGTGATCTGATCGGCCAGGCGCAGACCGGCACCGGAAAAACCGCCGGTTTCGTCCTGCCGACGCTGCAAAAGCTATACGCCCTCGAAGGCGAAGGCCCAGTCGCGTTGATGATGTGCCCGACCCGCGAACTGGCCAAGCAGGTCTACAATGAGTTCATCCGCATGGCCGGCAGCTCGGCCGCGCGGGCCGCGCTGATCTACGGCGGCGTCGACATGAACGACCAGTACCGCGCCCTGGCGTGCAAGCCGCACGTCGTCATCGGTACTCCAGGTCGCGTGATCGATCACATGAAACGCAAGACGCTCGATCTGTCGCGCCT
>JANYGY010000237.1 GCA_025362255.1 Planctomycetales bacterium | reverse complement strand
CTCTGCTCGGCGATGCCCCCTTCTTCCACGTCAATGCCGATACCATGTGGATCGACGGCGTGCGGCCATCGAAACAGGTCACCACGTTGGGGTGGTTGATGCGTCCCGCGGCCCGCGCCTCGCGCAGGAAACGTTCGGTGTACCCGGGATCAGGCGGACCTTGCTGATCGAGCACCTTGAGCGCGACTTCGCGTTCCATCGACAGTTGGACCGCGCGGTAGACGGTGCTCATGCCGCCCATGCCGAGGGTCCCCAGGATGCGGTACCCGCTGACCACGCGCACGCTGGGTTCGGTCGGCGGCTGGTTGCTTTTGGATTTCGCGACTTTGGGGGCGACGCTGTCGTTGGCCGCAAACGACTCGGTGCCGAAGGGGTCTGCCGACGCTTTTTCGGCTTTGGTCTTGGGTGCGGTGATCTTGTCCGAGCCCGGCTTGGAGGCGGCACCCTGGGCCGCATGACGTTTCGAAATGCGGGTCGTCGGCTTGTTGACGACGGGCTCGAGCGCGCCCGCCGAAACACTGTCAGGGGCAGCGCTGCTCGGACTTGCCTCGGCGCGATCGACGCGATCGCCACGGCGGAATCTGGCGGTCGTGGACGGCACCGTGGCGATGGGAAGTGAGTTCGACGCTGAGGCGGGAACCGGAGCTGGAGCCGCAACCGGCGGTGATGCGAGCGGAGTTGAATCCACCGGTGGGGACATCGAACGACGCGGCGCGGGCGCCAATTCACGCAACCTCAGAGCGAGGGTGTCCTTGCCCAACGGCACACCTTTTTGCGCCTGCGGGCAATCGCGCAGGACGACCGCCAATTGGCGCACCGTGTCCATCGTCAGCCGGCCATTGTCACGCACGATTCCCGAAATGAGCACGCCGGTAAAGGGATTAAGCCAGCGACCGTCAGGCAGAAATTGTCGCAACCAGAGGTGCTCCGGATCGGGCAGACGGGCCTTCAGCCAATGTACCCAGCGGATGTACAGCAGCTCGGCCAACGGCTTGGGTTCAACCGCCTGACCTTCACGCAGCCACGGCCGATTCTGCCGCAGCCATGCCAACGCCGGTTCATCGAGGCCGAACGGCGCCGGCACCACGGTACCGGTGAACGGATCGATCCAGTTGAGGCCGTCGACCGTCACCACGCGCCACGCCTGGTTGGTGGTCAGCAGCTGTTTGAGGCGGACTTCGGACAAGGTCCCCGCGACCTGCGCGACCGCGAGGTGGCGGCCGGTGCTGCCGGTGCCGCCGACCGCATTGGGACTGCTGGCGGGGGCACGGCTGGCGGATGCACTGCTGGCGAGTGCACTGCTCGAAGGTCGGCGAGGTGGCGGGGGCATGGTGCGTCTAAGCACACGAGCATGCGACCGCCGTGGGACCGACGCAAACGGCAAGGACCACTGCGTGACGCAGCGGGTATGACGGCAGGATGACTGAATGCGGGTTCAATCGCCTCGTGTGGCGCCTAGATTTGCGGGCAACTGCCAAGGGGTCATCATGGATCTGCGCTTTCTCGTTCCCACGCTGTTACTCGCCAGCGCCACCGTGGTGATGGCTGCTGATGAGGATTACCGCGCCAACGCGGTGACCAACCAACGCCCGATGCTCGGCCTCGAAATGTCGCCGGTGCCGACCAACATCCAGGACCGCGAAGGCATCGACGCTCATCAAGGGGTGCTGGCCCAGTCGGTCTATCCCGATACGGCAGCCTCGCACATGGGCATCCAGCGCGAAGACGTGGTCATGTCGGTCAACGGCCAACCGATCAGCAGCATGACCGATATGCGTAATGAAGTCGGCCTGACCTCGGTCGGCGACCCGATCGACGTGCAGGTCTCGCGCAACGGTCAGATCCTGAACCTGAACTCTGAAGTCCGCCCGTGGCCGGCGACGATTCCTTATGAAAAGCTCGACGCCGCTGCCGAAAAGCGTTTTCGCGATTGGCAAGACCGGCGGCAGCAGCGCCTCGCCGATGACGTCGCGCGCATGGAGAAAGACGTCGATCGCTTGAACCGGCGGCTCAACGGCGAGACCGAGCCAGGTGATCACGGCGCATCTGCCGAGCGCGGCCTCGAGCTGGCATTCAAGTTCACCTACGTGATCGACGCCGATCTCGTCAAGCCAGTGACGGTCGCCGCGCTTGATCCGTTGCTGGTGACGCCGCTGGTCCTGCCCGCTGATCTGCCCGCCGACGCCCCTTGGCGGGTGGTAGCGAGCATCGGACACGAGACTGACCATGAAACAGGCCAGCAAACAGCACGCTGATTTTTTTCGCTATCCTCAACGTATCCGGTCGGTGATTTCCATGCGCAGAGCCTTCCTCATCTCGTTTCTCGCGACCGCAGCCATCGCTGCCGAGGTCAAGCCGATCGAGCCCAAACCGGTCAGCCCCGCGGCCCCGAATCCGACGGTGCTCAAACCAGATGAACAGCACTCAGCGGACAAAAAGCCCGCTGCTGACATCAAGCCAGGAGAGTCGAAAGCTCCCAAGCCGTTTCTCGGAGTGCGCTTCGATGACGAGAATACCGTCATCCTCGATCAAGAGCCGGGTATTCCGATCAGCGACGTGGTGGCGGGTTCGACCGCGCAGAGCCTGGGGATCGAAAAGGGCGACCGGCTGCTGACGCTCAACGACAAGCCGACGGAACGTACCTCCGATATCGCCACGATCTTGGCGGGGGCCAAGGTCGGCGATCCGGTCAAACTCGAATACGTGCATAACGGGACCAAAACCATGGCGCAGGGTGCGCTCGCCGAGCGGCCCAAGCCGGCGACCCTGGCCAAGGATGTCGATCGCCTGAATCAAAAGCTCGCCGAGGTCAAAGAACTGGCCGACAGCCAAAAGCGTGAACCGACGTTGGCCGAAATCCTGCAGCAACTCAAGGACATCGAAGCCGGTCTGCCGCGCGCCGTCGCCGCGTTCAAAAAACAATTTCCCGACGGCGAGTTCGACATCCGGCTGCAAGTGGTCATCACCAGCGACAAGAACGCCAAGAACCCCGTCGAATTTTCCAATCAGGGCGCCAAGCTCGACGCCAAAAAGACCGAGTTGAAAAAACCAGAAGACAAAAAAGTGGATGAGAAAAAAGTGGATGAGAAAAAAGTAGATGAGAAAAAAGTAGATGAGAAAAAGCCCGAGACCAAAGACCCCAAGCCGCAACCCGCCCCCAAGTGATCGCGTCGCCATGAAAAAGTTACCATCGTTCGGCCGAGTCGCTGCCGTCCTCTTGAGCATGACCCCCGGAGCCGCGCTTTTGTGCGCGGAAAATCCAGCTCCGGCGCCAGTTGAAAAATCTGCCGGTGCGACTCCGACCAGCGCAGTGCCATTGACTCAACTGCCGGATGACCTTTGTCTGCTGGTACGTCTTGCCGACGGCACCCGCCGCGATGCACGCTGGGCGGCCTCGCCGTATCCCGCGCTGCTGAGCACGGTGTGGGGGATGAGCCTGCGCGACACGCTGCAGAAACAGCCCGGACCTTTTCAGCTGCTCGCGCAACTGACGCCGGCGCAGACGGCGAGCCTGGGCCTGACAATCAGTGAAGAACAGCCGATCGGACATCTGTTGGCGACCACCGCGGACGCTGCCCAGGCAACCGCGATGGCGACGGTGCTCCAGGCGCGTCCAGCGGCACCAGTGGCTACGGCCGCAACCGCCGAGGGCAGCGCGGTGCGCGCCACGATCCCGCTGACGACCGCGCGTCTCGAAGGCTTGTTCCGTCCGCGCGCTCCGGGCTTCAACCGCGGCCTGAACTGGTCGTGGGATGAGTTGCTGACCCTCACCGCCGAAACGATCGCGGCCCCGTTGGCGAAGTCGTCGGATGCCGGGCTGTGCTGGAGCAGCAAGGCCCCCTGGCCGAACGCGCCGGCGGAAACCTCGCTCACCCTGTCGGCCGAGTGGACCGTGACGCCGTATGGCGTGCATGAGGTCGTCCAGATTCGCGGTCTGCCCGAGGCTGGTGTTGCTGAAAAAACCGCTGGCGACAAGACAACCACGGACGACAAGTCAACTGCTGACAAGTCTCCTGAAAGTGCCGATCGCACGGTATTTACCGGCCTTCCCGCGGATACGATCTGGGCCCTGGCCACGGCGCCATTGCCGGTGGTGCTGGCGCAGGTGCCTGGGCTCGATGCGTCGACCATGACGACGTGGGCCCGCAATCAGGGCCTGCCGAATTGGGAGGTGCTCGCCCCGCAACTCGGCGGTGGGTTGCTGTGGTTGCAGCAAGGTGCGCCGCTGCCCGCGATCAGTCTGATGGTGCACATGCCGAAAGAGCTTGGTAATGCCGCACTGGAATGGCTCGATGCGAAGCATGAATTCAGCCCCGGAACCGATGGCGTCCATCTCGGCGCGATCGGGTTCATCCCCTTGCAGGCCGCGTGGCGAGACGGCGATCTGATCATCACCACCGTCTCAAGCGGGATCGCCGGCGCCTGTGCGAGACCAGGCGGTTTCACCACTGATCCGGGGATCGCCGAAGCGCTCGTCGCCTTGCCGGCGGGAAAGCTGCTGCTCGCCGGCGTCAGTCGCAGCGGGGAATCGTGGGGCAGCCTGGCCGCCTTCGCGCCGTGGCTCAGCCGGCGCAAACCGGAATTGGCGAGCCTGGGCGCGGATCTGCGCAAGGCTGGAAAGCTGGGTTTCTTCAGTGTTCGCCGCGATGGCCCACTGATGGTGATCGACGCCGGCGGATTGTTCGGCGGACCGCTGTCGATGACTGCCATCACCGGGGGCTTCTTCCGCGCGACGCTCGGCGATCGGCCACCGCGCCAACGTCGCGGCGGCCAGCCTGAGCCAGAGGTTGCACCCAATCCGCCGCGGCAGGTTGAATTCTGAACGTGCGTTGTTGCGGCCATTGATGTGACGTGGTCGAGCCCCTGCTCGACCATGCGGGTCAGCGAATAAACAAACCGATCGCGACCACTGTCCGTCTTTTCGCCTGCACCATCACGCCAAACGATTGGCGCGGCGCAGCGACCAGTCGATCGCGAACAGGGCGACGATCAGCACCAGCGCCCACCACGTGTCCCACAGCCCATGGACGGCGGTGTGCTGCTCGGCGTGACGCAGGTCTTTGGGCAACTGCGCGAGGAGATCGGCGACACTG
This sequence comes from Planctomycetales bacterium, assembly GCA_025362255.1. Classification (GTDB taxonomy): domain Bacteria; phylum Planctomycetota; class UBA11346; order UBA11346; family UBA11346; genus CAIUVD01. The sequence goes on along the minus strand of JANYGY010000237.1, from coordinate 6,351 downwards.
TCGTGGATCGTGACGGTGCCGCCGGCAGCCGCCGCCCAAGCGGTCAACGCGGGGCGATCGGCGCGCAGGTCACGTCGCTCAGCGCCAGACGGAACCACCAGCAGATCGCTGGTCTCAACTGATTTCACATCTGGGCCGGCGGCAAGTTCGACGTCCCAGGTGCCCGCGGCCGGAGCCGCCAACCGGGCTGAGAATCCATCGCCATCGCGGATCAAGGGCACCAGGATTTCACGACGAGTGACCGCGACATCGGGGCGTTCGCCCGTGGCCACGGTGCTTTCCGCCGCAGCGCTTTTTTCCGCGGCACCGCTGGGCACCAGGCGGGCGACCGCCTTGTCCGGGATTTCCGCGTCGGGACGCAACGGCGCGAGCGACACCGTCAGCGGTTCGCCGGGCGCGGTGCGGCGAGGCGTTGCCGCCAGCCGCCAGCTCCGCCGATCGCCGCGATGGTTGGCGCCGGCAAAACGCAGCAGCTGACTGTGGAAACGATGGAGGAACCGGTCGCCTACGCCGCGCCGCCAACGCCACGTGTCATCGACGCCGATGAGCACGCTGCGTCCGACCCCGAACGAACGGGTGACCACCAACGGCTTGCCGTCCTGATCTTGGGCAAGGATTTCTGCGCCGGGTTTGACGAGGCCGATGAGCGCGCCGCCCAGCAGGCGCGGCAGGCGTTCCCACTCAACCGCCGCTGGGCTGCCTGTCTCGGCTGCTGTCTCGGCTCCGGCTCCGGCTCCGGCTTCAGCTCCGATGAGCGGCTCGAGCAGGCCCATCCGCCGGGCGGTGTCGGTGCGCGACAGTTGCCGGGCAGGGCCCAGGTAGCCGCGACTCAACGTCGTCGCATCGCCCAGGTCTGCGGGCAGCAGCTCGCCGAGTTTTTGGCCGGCAAAACCTGCGGTCGCGCCGGTCTCGCCGGGCAGCCAGACCAGCCCCGTGCCGCCTTTGCGCACTGCAGCTTCGAGATTCGCCAGATCCCCGGCACGAAACGCATCCGGGCCGAGATCACCGATCACGACCACGTCATAACCCGCAAGATCGGTCGCCGACAACGGCAGCCGATCAGGACCATCGTTGCCCCAGCGCCGCCAGCGGCCCTCGGACAGATAGGCGTGCAACGAGATCGTCCGATCGCGCTTGAAGGCCTCGCGCAGGTAGCGCACCTCATAGCGCGGTCGTTGATCCAGCAGCAACACGCTGAGTTTGCGCTCGCGCACGGTGACCGTCACCGTCTGGGTGATGCGCTTGCCGCCGGCTTCGACGGCCACCGCCAAGTGCGCGGTGCCGTCTTTGCGGAAGACCACCTCGCTGCGGGCTTCGGTGGTCGCCATCACCGCCGGATCCGCGGTCGCGCCCTGCTGTGCAGAAACCATCTGCGGCTCTTCGTCATCGACCTGCAGGCGCACGTTCAGCGGGCCCGGCGGCAAGCCCCGGTGTGACAGGCGCACCACCACCGGTTCGCGCTCATTCAGCGCCGCCTCGCGATTGATCACGATTTCATCGAGCACCAGATCGGGCACCACCGCGGCCGTACCGGTGACCAGCACCGCCACCCGCAGGCCCTTGCCGCGCCAGGCTTCGACCAAGTGGGCGTATCCGGCGCCATCGGTGATCCGGCCATCGGTGACCACCACCAGCGCATCGGCGCGCGTGCGCGCGACCAGGCGATCGAGTGAATCCGCAATCGGACTGGCCGGACCATTGGCGATCGTTTGAACGCTCGCTGGCTCAGCCAGGGTCGCGATCACCGCCGGATCGACATCGCCGTCACGCGCCCCCGCGCACACCAGCGACCAGCGCACCGCGGTGTGCGCCGGATCGATCAATGGCTGCAATCCCGCGAGGACCTCGGCCGCAGCGGCGAGACGAGGCCGGGCAGGGGAAGAGGTCGTGGAAACCGAATCCACTGGAGCCAAATCCATCTGCGCCATCGACGCCGAGCCATCGACTGCGATCACCAGCGAACCCGGGGTGACCGTGGTCGCGGTGACGCGCCAGGCGGGGCCGGCGATGAACAGGACCAGCAACGCCATCGCGCTTGCCCGGGCACCGCGAGCGAGCACGCCGACCACTGGGCTGCCGGGCGGCGGTCCGTAGCGGCGCCAAGTCCACACCGCGGCGGCGATCGCTGCGAGCAGCACCACCGGCACCAGCCACGGGCGCGGCAGATGAGCGAAGATAAAGCCGCCGGCTGCGGCCAGAGTCGTCGGATCAGCGGCCATAAGCCCTCCCGGCCCAGGCGGCGATCAAGCCTTCGACCAACGCCACCACCAGCGCCATCAGGGCCAGCAGCCATCCGAGATCCGCGCCTTCACTGTGACGCAGCAACGGGGCCAATTCATTGCCGATGCCGGCGATCAGAGGCCGGTCCAGGCGGCCCTCATCGCGGCTGGGCAGCACCACCACCGACTCGCCCTCGGCCGTCACCCAAGCGCCAGGAGCCGCCGCCAACGCGTCACCGGCGACCACCGCGACGGCGTCGCTGCCGCGCTTGATGGTGGTGCTGACGGGGGCCGGATCACCGGCAGTCCAGGTCGGCAGCGCTGCCGCCCGGGCGGTGTAGCGCCGCGCCATGCGCAATGCCCACAGCGGCGTCGCACCGCGCGCCTGCCACGCGGCGTCGCTCGCCAAGTCGGCCAATTCGACGATCACCCAGCCGCGCCCCGCGGGCAGTGCGAGCACCGCCGGCGCCTCACCCGCGCGCAGCAGGATTTCAGCACCCGGAGGGACGACGACGGCAGGCACGGTCTTGGCCCCCGCGAGTCCGAGCAGCGCATCGAGGTCGTGATCGGCGGTTGAGCCGGTGTTCCATGGACCTCCTGGTCTTGTGCCAGGAGCTGGCCCAGAACTAGGAGCTGCTCCCGCATCTGCACGCATTCCGCTGAGCAGCGGTACCAACGCCTGGTCGTCGGTGATCTGACGCAATCCAGCCCACAGGACTCCGCCATCGTTGACCCAGATGGCTAGGCGTTTCGCATCCGCGGCCGCCGGCAGCGCAGCGCGCAGGGCGACCAGGCCGCCCGCGGCCAACGGCTCGCCGGCGATCAAGGCGGGACGCACGGCGCGCAACGCGATCGCCCGCTCGTCACTGCGCAGCGCGGCGCCGAGGTAGTCGCCGCTCTGTCCGCTCTGGGCGAGGTCACCATTCGCGACCATCAGCACCGGCACCGCTGGGCGCACCGGCGCGGGTAGCTCGAGCAGATTGTCATACGTCAGACCAGCATCGGTCAGCTGCACGCGCAGACGATGGGTGCCCGCCGGCAGTGGTGGCACCGACACCGTGAGCGTCTGCACCGCGGTTGCGTCGGTGGTTCCTTTTGCGTCAGCAAAGCCAGAGGCTTCGAGGCCGATCGCGGGCACCGGCACCGCGGGCCCATCATCGACGGCCAAGCTGACGCCGGTGGCGTGGCCGGTGACCAGCAGGGCGAATTCGCCACCTTGGCCAGGCAGCAGATCCGGCGCCGGGCCGCTGCCGATGACCGTGGCATTGGCGCCGGCCGTCAGCGGTGCCGCCGGCGACCAGCGCACCACCTGTCGCACCTGCCCGGCCAATGCGGCACTCAAGGCGGTGCCGTGGTCTTGCTGAAAATCCGAGATCAGCACCACGTCGGGGCGAACGCCGCCACAAGCATTGAGGACCACCGCCAGGCCGGGTTCGCGGGCCGCGCGATCGAGCCCGCCGGGCAAGGTCCCCGCGGTCAAGCGCACCAGCGCCGCGCGCATGGCGCCCGGGTCGCCTTCAGCGATGAGTTCGGCCCTCGTATCGACTGCGACCAGGGCGACCCGCCGGTACGGCAAGTCGGCTTGCGCGAGTACCGCCAGCGCCTTGGCCAGCGGGCCGGGGTCCGCGCCGCGTGCGCCCATGCTGGCAGTGCGATCGAGGACGATGACCAACCGCTCGCCCCCTCCGAAACCCCCGAGCAGCGGTCCGCTGACCGCCAAGGCAATCAGGGCGACAATCAGCATCCGCAACAACAGCAGCAGAAGATTAGTCAGCTTATAGCGCCGACTGGCTTGTTGCGCTGCCGCCAGCAGCCAGCGCATGGCGGCCCAGGGCCGCGGCCGCGGGCGCTGCCGCAACAATAAATGGATGAGCACGGGAACCGTCACCGCGGCCAAGCCCATCAACAACAGCGGATGCAGAAAACCCATGCGCCCGAGCAGCGTATGCCTGCCTGGAGATTGCTAACTGGAGATTGCTAAATGGAGATTGGCTTTCCTCCAGCCGCCGATCCGCTGGCGCCATGCCGTCAGTCCTTCAGCTCGATCCCGCAACCGTCACCGCCTGCGTCAACGATCTGCTCGCCCGCAGCCCGGCTGCCGCGATTCGCAGCATCGCCTGTACGAAAGCCGGAACCCAGATGCGGGTGTCGCTGCTCGGGGTGCGTACCGGGCTGTCGGTGTTCGGCATGGCGGTACCCCCGATTGATGCCGATGTTTTGTTGCATGGCGAATTCAGCGCGGGCCGGCTGCGCCTGAGCTGGTCGATCGAGCGCGTGGTCGGGATTCCCGCGATGGCCGCGAAATTGGTCGGCAAGCCGGCTTTGGCGAAGATGCTGCGCGATGCGCTTGGCACACGTTGGGGCATGGACCAGGCGTTGACCGCCGACGACGCCGGCGACCTAGTGCTCGACCCCGCCCACCTGCGGATTCCGGGCTGCGCTGGCTTGCGGATCGTCAGTTTGGCGGTGCCCGGCGGTGACGGTTTCGCGCTGACCGCCGAATGGGCCTGGGGTAAGTAGCCTAAACGCTGCAAACCGCTGCATTTTTACCGGGGTTTGCGGCCTCGCGGTTTGCATCTAGGATGCGTCCCGAGGTACTCATGACTGTCGTCAGTTCAGCCACCGGCTTTTTCATGAACCCCTCACTCGCCCCGGGGAAAAGCGCCGAAACCGGCGCTGAACTCACCCGTCGGGCACGCAAGATGACCAAGGTCGTGGCGACCATCGGGCCAGCCTCGGAAACCATCGACGTGGTGCGCAACCTCTTGCATGCGGGGATGAACGTCACCCGCCTGAACATGAGCCATGGCGATCATGCCGACCACGCCCGGCGCTTGAACCTGGTGCGCTCATTGTCGAAAGAGCTGGAGCGCCCGGTGGCGATCCTCGCCGATCTGCAAGGCCCGAAGATCCGCACCGGCCGCCTTATCGGGGGCACTCCGGTCGAATGGAAGCTCGGCGCCAAGACCATCATCACGGTCGCCGAGTGCCCTGATGGCACCGCTGAACGCGTCGGCACTACCTACAATGGGTTGGCCAAGGATGTCGTCCCCGGCAACGTCCTGCTGGTCGACGATGGCCGCATGCGCTTGCAAGTTGACGACGTCGTCGGCGATGAAATACGCTGCACCGTGATCGTCGGTGGCTGGCTGAAGAACAACAAAGGTATCAATCTGCCGGGAGTGAAAGTCAGTGCGCCGTCGCTGTCGGACAAGGACAAAGCCGATCTCGCGTGGGCGATCGCCAACGACGTCGACTACATCGCCTTGTCGTTCGTGCGCACTGCGCGCGATGTCCGCAACGTCAAGAACCGCATCCAGGAAACCGGCCGCAATATCCCGATCATCGCCAAGATCGAGAAGCCCGAAGCGGTCGAAAACATCGACGAGATCCTGCAGGAAGCCGACGGCATCATGGTCGCGCGCGGGGACCTCGGGATCGAGATCTCGACCCAGCGCCTGCCGGTGGTGCAAAAGGAGCTGATCCGCCGCGCCAATCGCGCCGGCAAGCTGGTGATCACCGCGACCCAGATGCTCGAATCGATGATCGAAAGTCCGATACCCACGCGCGCCGAATCGAGCGACGTGGCCAACGCGATCTTCGATGGCACCGACGCCTTGATGTTGTCCGGCGAAACCGCCTCCGGCAAATTTCCGGTCGAAGCCGTCGCTGAAATGATGCGCATCGCGATCGAAGCTGAAAAAAGCGATTACATGCCGAAGATCGAGCTGACCGCGACCAACGCGTTCGACAGCTACTCGCTCGCCATCTCCAGCGCCGCCGACCTGCTGTGCCGCGAACTCAAGGCCAACGGCGTCATGGTGTTCAGCCACAATACCGAAAAAGCCCTGCTGTTATCCAAGCAACGCGGCGACGTGCCGGTGGTGGCGCTGTGCTATGACGAACCGACCTGGCGCCGGCTCAGCCTGTTCTGGGGCATCGTGCCGCTGATGGTGCCGTTCAAAGACGACGTCAACGATCAGCTCGAAACCGGCATCGAAGAATGCATCCGCAACGGGATTTTCGCCGATGGGGATACCGTGGTGGTGTTGTGCGGGGTGTCGAAGCATGGGGCGAATACGTTGAAGGTGCACTGCATTTGAGTCGGGGGGCTTTCGAGTCGGGGGGGGGC